>JAJYZK010000033.1 GCA_021799945.1 Acidobacteriota bacterium | reverse complement strand
GAACGGGCTGAGGAACCAGGCCGGCCAGATCGGGAATCAGGAAGCGCCCGTGTTCATCGCGAACAACGCGGTGCGCGAATACGCGAGCCAAGCGGTGGTCACCGAGACCATCGGCCTGAAACAGGTGGCCGACGAGAAGGCGGCCGACGCCGCCGCGGCCCGGGCCGCGGCGGAGATGGAAATCGCGCGGCGAGGCCTGGTCGCCACGGTGGTCGGACTCTACTATGGCGTCTCCGATTCCGGCGCCAGGCTCGCTTCGCTCACTGACGCGCTGCAGGAGGCGACGGACTTCACGACGCTAACGAAGGAGCGCGAGGCGGCGCGGGAGGCGGCGCATGCCGACGTGGTGAAGGCGCAACTGCAGGAGTTGCAGCGAGAACGCGATGTCTCCGACGCTCGCGTCGGGGCGGAAAGAGCCCGGCTGGAGCTGGGAATTCTGCTCTTTCCGGATCCTCGAACCGCATATCGCACTGACCGGCCCGCGCCTCCGGACCCGCTGCCGTCCCAGCAGCAGGCGAACCAGATGGCGGCCGCCAACAACCCCGAATTGCGGAGCGCCCTGGCCGCCCTGCGGCAGAGCGATGCAGAAGTGGAAGGGGCGCGGGCGGCGTATTTGCCGGATCTGACGCTGAACTTCAACTACGGCATCGACGCGCCCCAGTTTGCCGTGAACGGCCCGGAGGGCGCTCGGAACCTCGGCTATTCCGCGATGGCCACTCTGGACATTCCCGTATGGGACTGGTTATCCACCCAGAAGAAGGTGAAGCAGAGCGAGATCCGGAGGGCCGCGGCGAGGGTGGCGCTCACCTCGGCGCAGCGCAGCCTGATCGCCGATCTGGAGGAGACCTACAGCGAAGCGCAGGCCGCGCGCGACCAACTCCAGCTTCTGGACCGCAGCGCGGCCACCGCAGCGGAGAGCCTGCGATTGACCCAGCTTCGCTATGCCGCCGGCGAAGCCACGGCGCTGGAGGTGGTCGACGCCCAGGATGCATTGCTCGCCGCCCGGATCGCGCAGGCCGACGGCATGGCGCGGGCGCAGGCGGCGGCGGCCAATCTCGATCTGATGACAGGAGCGCTATGAAAATGCGCATGCGCCTCCGGAAAATATCGGCCCTGCCCGCCTGCGCGCTGCTGGCATGCTGCGCGGCCATCGTGCCTTGCGGATGCGGGCGTTCGGACTCCGAGAGTGAGGTCGCGGCGCTGGTCTCGGTTGAGGCGCAACGGCCGCAAATGGGTCCCATCGCCGAGCACATCGACACCGACGCCACCCTCGCCCCGCTGGCCCAGGCGGCCATCGTGCCGAGGATTGTCGCGCCGGTCTTAAAGTTCTATGTGCAACGCGGATCGAAAGTGAAGGCCGGGCAACTGCTGGCCGTACTGGAGAACCGGGATCTGTCCGCCGCCGCCCTGGACAGCCGCGGGCAGTATCAGGCTGCTCAGGCCGCCTATGCGATCCAGACCCAGGCCCAGACTCCGGAGGATTACCAGAAAGCGCAGTTGGACCTGGCGCAGGCCAAGGCCCAGCTCGACCTGAGCCAGAGCGTGGTGCGCGCGCGCAAGGAACTCTTCGCCCAGGGCGCGATTCCAGGCCGAGATCTGGATACCGCGATGGCCGGCCTGGTTCAGGCTCAGGCCGCGTACGACAACGCCGCGCAGCATATGCAGGCGATGCAGAGCGTAAGCCGTCAGGCCCTGCTCCGCCAGGCCCGGGGCCAGCTCACTTCGGCCAAGGGCCGGTACCTGAATGCGGAGGCGCAGGCCTCCTACGCCCGGATCGTGAGTCCAATCGCAGGCGTGGTTACGGATCGTCCGCTCTTCGCCGGCGAAACCGCGGCGGCCGGCAGCCCACTCGTCACCGTGATGGATACCTCCAGCCTTCTGGCCAAGCTCCATCTGGCGCAAAGCGCCGCCCAGCGGCTCACCCTCGGGGAGCCGGCCCAGATCCTCGTTCCCGGCGCGGACCAGCCCGTCCCGGCGACCGTCTCTTTCATCGGTCCGGCGCTCGATCCCGGCAGCGGCACGGTGGAGATCTGGCTTCGCCTCGATAACCGCGGCGGCGGATACAAGGTCGGAACTCCGGTGCGCGCCATCGTCACCGGCGAACAGGCCGCCCGCGCCATGAAAATCCCTCTGTCCGCCATTTTGACGGCGGCCGACGGCGCCAAATACGTAATGGCGATCGGCGCCGATGACGCCGCCCGCCGGAAGAATGTTCGACTGGGCATCCAGGACGGCAAAGACGCGCAGGTCCTGAGCGGGCTCGGTCTCAACGACAACGTCATCGTCACCGGGGCCTACGGGCTCGACGAGGGCACAAAAGTCAAGGTCGCCGCGGCCGGCGACAACGGGGATCCGGCGCAGTGAGAATGCCGAACGCGGAGATGCCGGAGGGGCGGGAGACATTCTGGCTGGCGCGCTTCCGTGGCCCCATCCTGTTCTTCCTGATTGTGCTCTCCCTGCTGGGCGTCTACGCCTCGCAGCGCGCGCCGATCTCCGTTTTTCCGGAGACCAATTTCCCGCGCGTGGTGATCGGCGTGGACAACGGAGTCATGCCGGTCGAGCAGATGCAGGTGACCATCACCAAGCCGATCGAAGACGCGGTCAACGAGGTGCCGGGGCTGCGCACCGTGCGCTCCACCACCAGCCGCGGATCGGCGGAGGTAAGCCTGTTCTTCGACTGGAACGTCGATATGTACCGCACGCTGCAACTGGTGGACGCCGCTCTCGGCCAGGTGCGGCAGACGCTTCCCGCCACCGCGGTGATCACCACCAACCGGCTCACCTTCGCCACCTTTCCGATTCTCGGATACAGCCTCACCTCGGACACGCTGTCGCCCTCCCAGCTATGGGAGTTCGCCACCTATCAGTTGAAGCCGCCGCTCAATCGCGTCCCCGGCGTCCGCACGGTGACGGTGCAAGGCGGCCAGATCCCCGAATATCACCTGACGCCGAATCTGGCCCGCATGCAACTCGCGGGAGTGACGATCCCGGACCTGGTAAACGCGGTCAACGACTCGAACGTGGTCGGCTCTCCCGGACTCTACGAGGCCAACCACGAACTCATTCTGGGATTGACCGGAGCCCAGGCCCACGACGCCAGTCAGTTGGGCGACCTGGTCGTCAAGACCACGGCCGGAGGAGCTCCGGTGCGCATCGCCGACCTGGCCCAGGTGCGGCCAGGCGTGATGCCGGTTTACACCGCCGTCACCGCGAACGGAAAGCCGGCCGTCCTATTGAACATCGCCCGCCAGCCGTCGAGCAACACAGTCGCCGTCGCCGACGCGGTCGCCGCCAAACTCCTTCAGCTCTCCAAGATCATCCCGCCGGGCGTGCGCCTTCAACCCTTTTACGATCAGTCGGAGCTGGTCCGAGACAGCATCCGCAGCGTGCGCGACGCCATTCTGATAGGCCTGGCCCTGGCCTGCGTCGTTCTTTTTCTTTTTCTCGGCGACTGGAGTTCCTCGCTGGTCGCCGGACTGGTGATTCCAGTGACCGTCGCCATCAGCATCCTGTTTCTCTGGATCCTGGGTGAGAGCTTCAACCTCATGACCCTGGGCGGCCTTGCGGCGGCCATCGGACTGGTGATCGACGACGCCATCGTGGTGGTCGAAAACATCGTGATGCATCGCGATGCGGGAGAGAACCGAGCGCAGTCCGCCAGACTCGCGCTGCGCGAAATCACCCCTCCCCTCATCGGATCCACGGTCACTCCCGTAGTCGTTTTTCTGCCCCTCGTCTCCGTCAGCGGGGTAACCGGCTCGTTCTTTCGCGCGCTGGCCATCACCATGACGGTCGCGCTGCTGACCTCGCTGCTGCTGGCGCTCACCTGGACCCCGGCGCTCAGCCTGACGCTTCTCCGCGCCAGCCGGGACCGCGGGGCGGAAAAAACGGAGAACGCCTTGGAATCGCACGGCCCGTGGATGCGGCGCGTTCTGCATTTGCACGGCCAGGCGCTCGAATGGGCGCTCAGCAAGCCCCTGCTGCTGCTCGCGGCCTGCGCCCTGCTCACCCTGGGCGCCTGGCTCATTTTCCGCAATCTCGGCTCCGACCTTCTCCCGGAGATGGATGAAGGCGGCTTTATTCTCGACTACATCATGCCCGCCGGCAGCTCCTTGTCCGAAACCGATCGCGTGCTGCAGCACGTGGACCGGATCCTGCATCGCATCCCGGAGGTCGATAGCACCTCGCGGCGCACCGGGCTGCAGATGGGCCTGGCCGCGGTGACCGAGGCCAACACCGGAGACATGACGGTGCGGCTCAAAAAGAACCGCAGCCGCGGAATCGACGAGGTGATGGCCGAGGCCCGCGCCGAAATCAGAAAGACCGAGCCGGAGCTCGACGTGGAGTTCACCCAGGTGCTGCAGGATATGATTGGCGATCTCTCCAATGCTCCCGAGCCCATTCAGATTAAGGTCTTCGCGGACGACCCGGCCTTGCTGTCCGAGCTGGGCCCGCGCATCGGCGACGCGATCGGCAAGATTCCCGGCGTCGTCGATGTGGAGGACGGCATTGACAATACGATCAGCGGGCCGGCGACGGAATTCTCCATCAATCCCGCCGTCGCCGCCCAGATGGGCTTTACGCCGAGCGAAGTGACGGAAGACGCCACGGCGATCCTGGACGGGGTGGCCGCGGAAAGTCCGCTCATCGCCAACGGACGGCCTTACACGGTGCGGGTGCGCCTGGGACCGGAAACCCGGCAATCCCTCGACGCCATCGAAAATACGGTTTTCAACAGCGCCACCGGCAAGACCGCGACTCTCGGCTCGCTGGCCCGGATCAGGCAGCTTCCCCCCCAGAACGAGATTCTGCGGGAGAACCTGCAGCGGCTGATCACCGTCACCGGCAGGCTGGAGGGCTCCGATCTGGGAACGGCGATCGCCCGAGTGCAACAGACCGTGCGGGCGATGCACCTTCCCCCCTCGGTGCGGGTTGAGTACGGCGGAACCTATCAGGAACAGCAGACCTCCTTCCACGAGCTGCTGCGCGTTCTGCTGCTCTCGCTGCTGCTGGTCTTCGGCGTGCTTCTGGCCGAATTCCGCAATTTCTCCGCCCCGGCCGCGATCCTGGCCTCCTCCGTGCTTTCCGTCTCCGGCGTGGTGCTCGCCTTGCTGCTCACGGGCGTCACCTTCAACGTCGCCTCGTTCATGGGACTGATCATGGTGATCGGCATCGTGGCCAAGAACGGCATCCTTTTGCTGGACGCCGACGGGCGCTACCGCGCGGAAGGACTGTCCGCGCGGGAGGCAATGGTCAAGGCGTCGCAGCGCCGGCTGCGGCCGATCCTGATGACCGCGGTCGCCGCGATCTGCGGCATGCTCCCTCTGGCCTTCGCTCTCGGCTCGGGCTCGCAGATGCTGCAACCCCTGGCCATCGCCGTCATCGGAGGTCTCCTGATCTCCATGGTGCTGAGCCTGATCGTGACCCCTGTGGCGTATTACTCGCTGACCAGGAAGCGAGCGGCGAACCGCAAAGAGCCGACCGCCGCATAACGATTCGCGTGGATGCGCCGCAACGGCCGGGCGGAACCGCGCAGGGACAGAGGATGAAACAGGCGCGAACCAGGTCCAGCGGGGCGCCGGGGCTCTCCCGGTTGACGGTTCTCCCCTACCCGCTGCGAGCCCTTCGCCTGCGGGTGCGCGTCGTCAAGGGGCGACGACCAGAATCTCGAAGCTCCCGGGAACGATCGGCGGCCTTGGCTGCGGCATAGCCGGGGTGGCTGCCGGCCGGGCGCCGAACTTCGCCGTCGCCAGGTAGATGCGTCCGGTCGTCTCATCCAAGGCCATCGTGCGCGCTCCCTGCTCGGTGGCCAGCGATTGAGCCACCGGATACGACGGTTTGCCCGCGTCGATGACGGTCAGCGTCCCGCTGCCGCCGTTGGAGGAAAAGGCGAGCCGGCGACGGACGTCGTAGCGCGCCGCATCCGGCCCGGCGCCGATCGACGGGGTGGCGATCACCCGGCCGGTCTGCGCATCGAGCACATTCATCTTTCCGCCGTAGCACACGGTAAACAGCCGTTGACCGACGGGGTCGTAGGCCAGGCCGGTGGGCGACTCGCACCCTTGCAGCGGCCACGTCGCCTGGATGGCGTGCGTCCTTGCGTCGATTCGCAGGATCTCGTTCTTGTCCTGAATGTTGACGAACATTTGACCATCCCGGCCGGCGGCGGGAAACTCCGGTTTGCCGGGCAGAGGAACTGTATCGATGATTGTGCGAGAAGGCGCATCGAGGACGCTGGCGTCTCTGCTTCGGCCGTTGAAGACCCAGACGGTCCGCGTCGCCGGCTCGTACGCAACGCCGTCGGGATTCCCGCCTGCCGGCACGACCGCCAGGGGGGACAGATTCCTTCGATCGAAGACCACGATGGCGTCGCCGCCGCCGTCGGTGATGTATCCGGTCCTTCCGTCGGGATCGAGAGCCACGCCATGGGTTCCTTTCAGCCCGGTGACGGCCCCCACCACCTTGCCGGTCCGGGTGTCGATGGCTTCGACCCTGGAGTTATGCGTGACATAGAGCCGGTGCGCGGGGCCGTCGGCGCGCAGGTAATCCCACCCGCCCTGGCCGCCGATCGTCCAGCGTTCGACGATGTGATAGTGGGTCTGCGCGCCGCAGAAAGGCGCGGCCGGCAGTAGAACAGCCAGGAGGCAGGGGAGGAACAGCGCGGGGAACAGGCGCGAAACGAAACAGCGCATGAAGACGCTCCTACGGTCGTCAGTAGTCATCCATCCTTCGCGGCCACTCTCGGCGGCGGGCTTCCGCCTCCGGCGCCGGCAGCATCACACCCTGGCATTCAGCGAGGCGGAACGCGGCGGAAGAACGGGCGGTTCCGACTCCGGAAGCTGCACCGTCACGATTGCGCCGGCGCCCGGCGCGCTCTCGATCCAGATTCTGCCGCCGGCGCGGTCGCAGATCGCCTTGCAGATCGCCAGGCCCAGCCCGGTGCCCCCGGTCTTCCGGTTCCGCGAGGGATCGGCCCGGTAGAACGGTTCGAAGACGTGAGGGAGATCTTCCGGCGCGATGCCCTCGCCGGAGTCTTCGAAGGAAAGCAGCAAATCCTTGGCTGCGCCGGCAAGGCGCACGGTCACCGTGGAGTGCGGGGCGCTGTGCTGAATGGCGTTGAGCAGCAGGTTCGAACAAAGCTGAGCGCACTCGCCTTGCTCCAGCCCCACATGGCGGCCCTGCTCCGCCCGCACGGCGATCCTCACCTGGCGGAGCTCCGCCAGGGAGCCGCAGGCCGCAACGCAATCCCACATGCAGGAGCTCAGGTCGCATGGGCGGCGCGCCTCTCCCCGGCTGGGCGGAGAACCGGCGTATTCGGCCCGCACCAGGCTCAGCATTTCGCAGACCGTGGCCTCCAGGCGCTCCGTATCCTCCAGGCATTTTCTCAGTCCTTCGCGGTATTCGGCGACCGTGCGGGTGCGCATGGAGAGCAGCTCGAGCGACGACTTGGCGATGGCGAGGCCGGTCTTGAGCTCGTGCGCGGCGTCGCCGGTAAAGCGCCGTTGCCGCTCCACGGAGGCTTTCAGTCTGGCCAGCGCGGATTCGATCGCCCGGCCCAGGGGCGCCAGCTCCTCGGTGCGCCCGGCGCTCTCCGGAAGCTCAAAGCGCCATTGCCGCGGAGAGACCTTCGCCGCCTCCGCCGCCAGCTCACGCAGGGGCCGGAGACCTCGGCGCATCAGCCACGCCATCAGGCCTCCAGTGCCGGCCAATAAGAGGATCGCGGAGAGAGAGT
This sequence comes from Acidobacteriota bacterium, assembly GCA_021799945.1. Classification (GTDB taxonomy): domain Bacteria; phylum Acidobacteriota; class Terriglobia; order Terriglobales; family Acidobacteriaceae; genus PALSA-350. The sequence goes on along the minus strand of JAJYZK010000033.1, from coordinate 6,384 downwards.
AAAAGCGGATCGCCTCCAGGACGCCGCGCCAGATGTTGGCCGTTGGGGAGCCGTATTCGACCACGATGGCGTGGGGCACGCCGCCGTGGCCATTCTGGTCCGGGTCGACAATCCGTATTCCACGGAGCTGGAGGAAACGATAGTCGCGCCCTTCCAGGCGGGCTCCGAAGAATCTCTCCTTCGCCGAGCCCGCCGCCCCGGCAAGAGCCCGCGGCCAGCGGGAGGACCTGCCCAGCACTCGCCCCTTCTCATCTTCGACCCGATAGAGATCGTGTTCCGGAGTGTTGATGCCGCGGGTGTCGAGCATGACGTTGTCGGCTGTATCCTCGGCATCCTGCACCGCTCCGAGCAGGGTGTCCGCGCGCCCGCGCAGCATCACGTCGAAAGACCGGCTCAGAATCCGCCGTTCGTGCGCCGCGGTCAGAGCCACCAGAACGACTGCCGCGGCAAACTCCAGCGACAGCACGGTGGCGACCAGCCGCCGGGTGATGGAGCGCATTTTCATCGCGCCCCCCTTGCGCCGCCGCAGAGCCGGTAGCCTCGGAAACGAAGCGTCTCGATGCAGGGCGCGGCCCCCGGCGCATCGAGCTTGCGCCGCAGGTTGGACATATGCGCCTCGATGACATTCGAGTGGTGGCGCCAGTCGTAGTCGTAGAGATGCTCGAGCAGCCGCTCTTTGGAGATAATCGCGCCCGGATGATGCAGCAGATACTCGAGAATGCGATATTCCGTCGGCGAGAGCTCCAGCGCGCGCCCGGCCCGGCGCACCGTTTGCCAGGCGCTGTTCAACTCGATATCGCCCACCCGGAGCACCGGGCTGGCCACGCCCTTCCCGCGGCGGATCAGCGCCTTCACCCTGGCGATCATCTCGCCCAGATTGAAAGGCTTGCTCAGATAGTCATCGGCCCCGGAATTCAACAATTCGATTACGGATTCCTTACCCTCCCGCGCGGTGAGGATGAGCACGGGCGTCGCGTTGTGGTCCTGGCGCAGGCTGCGCAGGAGACTCAGACCGTCTTTTCCGGGCAGCATCAGGTCCAGGACAATGGCGTCGTAGAAACCCTGTTCGGCGAAGCGGAGCCCGTCGAGGCCATCGGCCGAGCGATCCACCGCAAGCCCCGTCTCCCGAAGAGCGGCCGCGATATTGTCCGCCAGGCGAATCTCGTCTTCGACGATCAGGACTCGCATGAGCGTAGAATATACCCCCCTGGCCGGGCGGCGGCGTCCGCGGCGGGCGGGGCAGGATCTCCCCTCCGGCTGCGGATCGCGGCAACTGGAAGGAGTCCGGCGTGCGCCGCAAGCATCGGACCCCGGCCTTCCGCTTTTGAGTACACTAGCCGTGGTTCGGCAAAAACGGGGAGGAACTTTGGAAAGGCGCAAATTCATGACTTCGTCCTTAGCCGCGTCGGCCCTCGCGCTGACCGGCGTGTCCCAAGCGCAAATGGCCGCCGGCAATTCCCGTGAATATTACGAGCTGCGCAAGTATTACCTTCGCTCCGGCCCGCAAACCAAGCTGACCGACAGCTATCTCTCCGACGCCCTGATTCCCGCGCTGAACCGGATGGGCATGACGCCGGTGGGGGCCTTCACCCTCACGCTCGGACCGCAAACGCCCACCGTCTATCTGCTGATCCCGAGCATGAACCTCGAGACGTTGGTGACCGCCCAACTGCGCCTGGCCAGCGACGGGGAGTTCATGAAGGCCGCGGAGCCGTTCTGGAACGCTCCCGCCATTCAGCCGCCCTTCGACCGGGTGGAAAGCGCGCTGCTGATCGCCTTCCCCGGCTGGCCGAAGCTGACGCCGCCCCCCTCCACCGCGCAGAAGGCCAAGCGCATCTTCCAACTGCGCAGCTACGAGAGCCCCACCGATCAGGACCACGTGCGCAAGGTGGAGATGTTCCATCATGGCGAATTCGAGATTTTTCACCAGTCGGGCTTCGACCAGGTCTTCTATGGCGACGCGCTCATCGGCAACCGGCTGCCGCACTTGACGTACATGCTGAGCTTCGCGGACCTCTCGGAGTTGGACGCCAAATGGAGGGCCTTCACCACCAATCCGGATTGGAAGAAGCTCTCGTCCGATCCCCGCTACGCCTTCGAACAGATCGTCAGCAACATCGACAATCAGATCCTGACCCCAACTTCCTACTCGCAGATATGACTCGGAGTGGCTGGGCCTTGGCGTGGGCTTTGGAAACAGGCTCCCGATACGGAGTCCAGAGGCCGGCAAGAGTCCGGGAGGGCTTCCGGCGCGGCATCATGATCGGCGGCGGTTCCCCGCCCTGCCAGGCAGCGCGGGGATGCGTCTCCCGTTCGTCCGCCGCACCTTCGTCGGCGTCCCTGAGAAGTCACCGCATCTTGAATCGTGGATGAAGCCGAACAGGGGATCGGAGGCGCGCGAACCGTTTCCCCGCGGGGAAGCTCGGGCCGGCGCCCCTGCTTGCAGGACATCGGTCTCGGCGCAATCGCGGCTTGCGGGGAATCGACGCAGCCCCGCCGCGATGGGCGAGCCAGGCGCGGCCTCGTGGAGCGGGCGCGGCTGGACGCCGAACTTGCCTTCGCCCGCATCGGATCGCGCCGCGTGAACCCCGATTCACGAAGCGACCCAGCCAGTATTGACAAGGCGAACGCTGCTCGTTATTGTTTTTCGGGAACGATTTTTCAATTGAACTCGGCGTCTCTCATGTTTCGCGATCCTGCGCTCCGATTCCGCACATGGGGGCCCCGGCGCGGGAGGCGCGCAAGCCGCCGGACGATGAGGAACGCCTTTTTCCACGCTCGCATCGGAGCGTCATCCGCGGAAGCGACCTGCTCCGCTGCCCGCACGCTTCCGGTCAATTCGCCCCGGTCCCGCTTGTCGCCCGCCATCCGGCAACGCCTGTTTGCGATGGGCGCCATGCGCATATCGATTCCACGACGCGCGCTCTCTCTCCTTATTTTTTCCGATTCCTCGATTTTTTCCGATTCCTCGCTCGGCCGCCCCGGGCGCTTGCTTCCGGGCGAAGGCTCGCCGCGGCGCCGGCTTGTTGCCGCCGTGCTAACAATCGAGCAGCGAAGGATCCTCCGTTCTCGCCGGCGCGGAGCTGCGCAGGCGGGCGGGATGCTTTGCGGAAGGAACGAAATGGACCCCGTCTTATGACCTGCCTTTCGACCGCTCCCAGCGCACCTGCGCATTTTTCCGCTTCCCGTTTCCGAGCCAGGCCGCGCGCCTCCGGCAGCCGCGTTTCGTCGCCCGGGGGAAGGCTCGCCGCGCATGCAGCCATGTTGCTGCTGGGTCTTGCCTCCTTGGGCTTGCGCTGCGCCTACGGACAGGCTGGAGCGCCGGAATGGACCACGGGTAGCTACGACCGGCAGCGGGATGCGTGGCAGAGAAATGAGACAAGACTGAGCCCGCAAAACGCCGGGAGCATCCAGTTGCTCTGGAAGGTCGAAACGAACAATAAGCCCATGGGGATGCAATCCTTTCGCGAGCCGCAAATTATCGCGGGGGTGCAGACGGCCCAGGGGATCAAGACTCTGGCCATTCTCGCCGGCAGCTTCAACGATGTCTACGCCATCGATGCCGATGCCGGCGCGATGGTATGGCACAAGCATCTGACGTGGGCCGCCAGCCAGCCGATGCAGCCCGGCGAGGGACAGGGATTCATCTGCACGAATGCGTTGACGGCCACCCCCGTGGTTACGCCCGCGGGCGCCGGCCCCAGATATGTGTACGTGCTCACCAGCGACGGCTATCTGCATACCTTGCAGGTTGCGACGGGCGAAGAGAAAGACGCGCCCATTCAGATGCTGCCGAAGATCTATGGCAAGGCCTACGGACTGAACCTGTGGAACGATGTCGTCTACACGGTCACCGGACAGGGCTGCGCGGGCGTGCCGAACAAGCTGTATGCGGTCGATCTCACCAATCGCAGGGCCTTTTCTTCTCCCACGCCGCAAGGGGGCATCTTCGGCACCGCGGGTCCGGCGATCGGCGCGAATGGAACCATCTATTTTGAAACCGGGGACGGACCCTACGATCCGGCGACCGGAAGGCTGTCGACCACGGTGCAGGCTTATACCTCGTCCAACGATGTATTGACGCTCAAGGACTATTACACTCCCACCAACCACGAGTGGCTCACCCGGCGCGATCTGGACATGAATACCACGCCCGTAGTCTTTCCTTTTGCCGGGCGGGAGCTGCTGGTCGGATCCGGCAAAGAGGGGCGCTATTTCCTCATGGATAGCAAGTCGCTGGGCGGCCCCGATCACATCGCGCCTCTCTACCGCAGCCCGCTGCTCTCGAATACCAATGTGAACTTCCAGACCGAGGGCACCTGGGGAAGCTTTGCAAGCTGGCAGGACGCGGCGGGCGCGCGCTGGGTGCTGGCCCCGATCGGCGGACCGGTTGCGGTCCCCTTCCCAATCAGCTACGGACCGACTCCCAACGGCGGAGTGATCGCCATGAAAGTGGAGGATCGGGACGGACAGTTCTCCCTGGCGCCCGCCTGGCTCTCGCGCGACATGACGACCGCGGAGCCGCCCGTAGTGGCCAACGGCGTGGTCTACGTGCTGGCCGCCGGCGAGTTCACTCTTCAGGCCAACGACGACGACGGCGGACTCTACGATTCCCAACAACGCATCCAGCGCTCCATTCCGGCAAAACTCTACGCGCTGGATGCAGTCACCGGAAAAGAACTCTACTCCAGCGGCGACCAGGTCTCGTCCTTTTTGCACCAATCCGGCATCGCGGTCGCAGGCGGCAGGGTGATCTTCGGAACCTTCGATGGAACCATCTACTGCTTTGGCTTGAAATAGAGATGCGCCGTCCCGGACTCTGTACTGCTTCCGCGCTTCAAGGGGAACGGATTTGATGGAACATAAAACGGACGATCGGAAGTCGATGCGACACAGAGTTGCCGGACGAGTTGTATGGCGTGCGGCGCTGGCCGGAGCGGCATTGCTGCTGCCGCCGGCCATGGCGCGCGCCCAGCGGATCGGCATCTGGAGCATCCCCGGCGGCAATCCCCAACACGACAACTGGCAGCCGGTGGAGATGAAACTCAGCTCCGCCACCGTTCCCTCCGGCTTCAAATTTCTGTGGAAGGTCAAACTCGGCCAGGACACCTCAAATCCTCGCTCGTTCACCGAGCCGCTCCTGCAGCCGGGTCTCATCACCGGGCACGGATTCAAAGACATGGTTCTCTGGGCCGACTCCGAGACGGTTTATTCGGTCGACTCCGAGCTCGGGACGCTGATTTGGAAACGGGATTTCAACCTTCCGCAGCAGGAGAAGGGGCCGTGTGCGGGAGCGAATCTTCAGATTCTCATCGATCCGCCGCGGGTGATTCACTTCGGCGCCCCTCGCGCGCCGGGCGCGCCGCCGGTGCGCTTTGTCCATCCCCGGCCCATTCCGCCCGGCGAGCGCCGGGTGGGCGATGCTTCATCGGGCGGCTTCGGCATCCGCGGTCTGTTTGTGCTCACCAGCGACGGAATGCTGCATGAACAGATCATGGCCACGGGGAAGGACTATGCTCCCCCGGTAAACTTTCTTCCCACGCCCGCCGGCGCATATTCGGCGCTGAACAAATCCGGCTCCACCATCTACGTGGCCGCGGGAGACGGCTGCACGGGCGTCCCGAACGCAGTCTGGTCCATCGATCTCTCTACCTCCGCCGACCGGGTCGGCAGCTATCGGACCGCCTCCGTCCCGGTATGGAACCCCGCGGGCCCCGCCGCCGGGATGAACGGGGAGATCTATGTGCAGACCTTCGAGGGCCGAAAGGCTTCCACGGATAGCCATCCGAACAGCATCGTGGGGCTGGAGGCGAACGATTTGAAGGTGACGGATTGGTTTACCCCCGCCCGGACCGGAAAGGGAGCGGCCCATGGCGCCGGCCCGATCGCCTTTTCCTACAAGGGCCAGGAGTTGATCGCGGCGTTGGATGCGGAAGGAAGAATCGTGGTGCTGCAGAGCGGCTCTCTGGGAGGAGCGGATCACCACACGCCTCTGGTCGAGACGGATCCGCTGATCGGCAAGGTCCGCGGTAGAGCGGAGAAGGACGCCTGGGAGGGCCTCGCCAGTTGGACGGACCGCGGCGGCGTCCCCTGGATCTTCGTCTCCATCTCGGGAGAGGCCGCCCGCGGCTTGAAATTCGCCGCCTCCAACGGGCCGGCGCCCCACGGCAGCGTGCTGGCGTTCAAGCTGCAGGAGCAGGATGGCAAGCTGGCGCTGGTTCCGGGCTGGATCTCGCGCGATCTCGTCCATCCGGCGCCGCCCGCGGTGGCCAACGGGGTGGTCCTTGCGCTCTCCGGCGGCGACGGCTCCCGGCGCGCCATGCTTTACGCGCTGGACGGCGCCAGCGGCAAAGCGCTGTATTCCAGCGGCGACTCGATCGATGG
>JAJYZK010000425.1 GCA_021799945.1 Acidobacteriota bacterium | reverse complement strand
TGCATCCGGAAGGGCGGCTACGACATGCTCTTCCCGATGAGCGACGCCGGTCTGGCCGTTGCGATGGATTACCACGACCGGCTCTCCACGCTGCTCCATGTCGGCTGTCCAGGGCCGGAGATCGTGAGGCAGGTCCTTGAAAAAGATCGCACGCTGGAGGCTGCCGCGGCCTGTGGGATCGCCATTCCATCCAGGATGAATCTCCCCGACCTGGCCACACTCGAACGTCTGCGGGGCGGCCTGCGCTTTCCGGCGATCGCCAAACCCTCGAGTAAGGAAGACGAATCGCAGCACGCCTTCAAAATGCAGTATTTTGCGGACTTTGAAGAATTGCGGGATGCGTTTCTTCTGGACCCCCAATTCGGCTCCAAGAATCTTCTGCAGGAATTCTGCCCCGGGCAGGGTGTGGGCATCGAAACGCTGATCCAGGATGGCCAGCCCGTCGCGCTCTTCCAGCACCGGCGGCTCCGGGAGCTGCCGGTCAGCGGAGGCGGCAGCGTAGCCTCGATTTCCGAGGCGGTGGATCCCGGGCTCGCCGAACAGGCCATCGCCCTGCTGCGCAGGCTCTGCTGGGAAGGCGTGGCCATGGTGGAGTTCAAGGTCGATCGGGAGACCCGGAGGGCTGTGTTAATGGAGGTGAACGGCCGCTACTGGGGATCCATCCCTCTGGCTGTCGGCGCGGGGATTGACTTCCCGTTTTACGAGTGGCAGTTAGCCCATGGCGAACGGCCTTCCGTCCCGGCCTCCTATCCTGCTGGGCTGCGCTGCCGCTGGCTGGCCGGCGATATCCGGCGGATTGGAAGCCTGTTTGAAGAATCGGGACTGGACGGATTCCCGCCGCCCCCCCGGGGAAGGGAAATCGCAGCGGTTTTGCGGGACTTTGCCCGACCGGGCAAGTCATTTCTCTGGTCCTGGTCGGACCCCGTTCCCGCAATCCGGGACTTCTTTGCCGCGATCAAGATCGCGATCCGGAGCGTGGTCAAGTGTCGAATCCGGACGGTGAAACAGGTTGTCGCCGAGCACCGCTACCACGGAATGCGCATTTCGCTTTCCGCCCTCCGGCTGCGCGCTCTTTATTCGCTGGGAGTCAGGCGGGCGGCTGCGGCCGGCGATTTGTCGCAGGTGCGCTCCGTGCTTTTTGTATGCCACGGCAATATCATCCGGAGCGCAATGGGCGAGGCGTTGCTGCGGAAGTATCTGGCTGCCGCCGGCGATCCCGTGCGGATCCACGTATCGTCCGCGGGGTTGACGGATGCGCCCCAGGAGCGGGCCGATGCGCGTTCCCGCGCGATTGCGCCGGAGTTTGGCGTCTCCCTGGAAGAACACCGGCCCCGGCGCATGACTGCCGAACTCGTCCAGCAGGCGGATCTGATCGTGATCATGGATTGTTTCAACGAAGCCAGAATGCTGCGATGGAGCCCGCAGGCGATGAGCAAGGTGGTCTACATCACCGCATTCGAGCGGCGATCGCCTAAGGCCGGCAACCCGGAACTCGGCGATCCGAACCTGGGCGCAATGGCCGAGGTGCGCAGGTGCTATCACGCTCTGGACGGGATGGTCCGCGGCCTGGCGGCGGCGCTGTCCGGGAGAATCCCAGCGCCCGCGCTGACGGCCCTGATGTCTTCTCCAGCCGAAGCCGGCGCGACGCGCAACGCCTGAGTTGTACTCGGGTATCGGCCCGGAACCTTGCCGGCCGCTGCGTCGGCGACCTTCCGCCCGGCGCAATCGACCTGCCCAGCCCGCTTACACGACAATCAGTTCCGAACGGGGAGAAACGCCGGAGAGCCGTTCACGCACCTCCTCGCGATACGCGCCATTCATGAGCAGCACGTAATCCGGCTGGCTCCATGCCAGTGTTTCCGGGGGCACAATCTCCTGTCCCGCGCCGCAGATGAACTTTCCGTGTTTGACGGGGCTCACATCCACCACGTACGGAATTGACGCCGGAGGGCAGCCCAGCAAGTTGAGAAACATGATTCCTTTAGCTCCGGCGCCCCAGACGGCCACCCGCTTATTCTCGCTCCGGCAGTGTTGCAGAAAACCGCTCCATCGCTGCGCCACGGCGTGATAGGAAGAGGCGAAGCGATCGAACTGGCGGCTCCATTGGTCTGCCTCCCGGTCTGCCTGCCCATCGCCTCCATGCGCATGGTCCGCCAGCGCGGTTATCCCTCCGCCGGTCTCCAGCCTGGCATCCGAAGGGGCTCCCGCGGCGCAAGCCGAGGCTTCCAGTTCGATGTACTGATCGCCGAATGTCGTCCGGAGCGAAGTGGGAAAGAAGCCGGCATTTCTGAAGAGAGCGGACAGGGCGTGCGGGCTGTAATAAAAGCAGTGTTCGTAGGTAAGATCCCAGAAGCTGTTTCGCTCCAGCATGTACTCCGCGTTGGGGACCTCAAAAAATACATCGCAACGGGAATCCGCCCCTAACGCGCGGCGCAGCGCGATCAGCAGGCCCAGTGGGTCGGGGAAATGCTCCAGAACCTGACGGCAGCAAACCAGAGCCGCTTGCCGGAAGACCTGCTGCCCGGCAAACGCTTCCGGCGCGATCTTCACCCGGGACCCCAGCGCGACGGCTTTGTCCGAGGAGGTGATGCTCGGATCGAAGCCGATTCCATCGCATTGCGCGGTCTCGCAAAGCAGATTGAGAAAATATCCGGCGCCGCAGCCGATCTCGATCGCCAGTTTCCCGCGCAGCCGGAGCCGTTCCGCCAGGCGCGTCGCGATTTCCGATGAAAGCCGCTGGAACGTTTCCGAATAGTGGAGAGCGTTGCCGTAGGTTTCGCAGTAGACGGTCAGTTTTTCATCGAAGCGTGCGTTGTAAAGGAGTCGGCAGGCGCCGCAACTGGCCAGGGAAATGGAGCTGCGCGGGGCGGCGAGGGCCGACTCTGCAGTCGTGTACGCGGTATTCGGAATGATCGGGAC
>JAJYZK010000032.1:1984-14183 GCA_021799945.1 Acidobacteriota bacterium | reverse complement strand
AGTCTGCCGGATCGAATTCCTCCGCCGCCGCGCGGCGTACCTTATCCAGGGCGATTTGAAGATGTCCGTTATAGCGGCCGACCTCCCCGCGCACCTTGACCACATCGCCCGCTTCGAACGAGCCCAGCGAGTCGGAGAGCTTATCCCACATGCGGCACTCGATCTGGCCGCTCCGGTCGCCAAGGGTCAGGGCCAGATATTGGCCGCCCCCTTTTCGGCTGCGCAGGCTTTTCGAGGTTGCCGCGAAATAGCCGACGATCTGCTGGTTCTCATGCTTCCCAAGTTCCGCGATGTAGATCTCTTTCATAGGCGCCTACTTGTTCGCGCGACGTATTTTGAGGCGCAGGGCGGATGCGGGTCTCATTCGGCTCGCGGGCAGCGGTTCCCCGCCGCCGCGGCTACTGTTGCGGCTGCGGCGGACCGGGGTTCTGCGGTGGAGCCTGCTGCGGCGCCGGTTGCGGAGTTCCGCCGGGCGTCTGGGCGGAGTCACCCAGATAGGGCTGCTGCTGCGGGGTTTCCGCCGGCTTCGGCGCCTTGCCGTGATACCGGGTCTTCTCCTCGCCCGGGGTCTTTACCTTTTTCACTTTCTTCGCCTTCTTCTTTTTCACGGGCGGAGGGGTGGGATTCAGACCGAGCGGGGCATCCTGCACCTTCTGCGACGCCAGCTCTTCCGGGCTGGGGGGCGGCGGCTGGAGCATGTTGGCGCCCGCCGCCGTCTTCTTCTTATGGAACCTGGCCCGATCGCTGAAGCGGCTCTTGGTCGACTTCCCTTCCGCCACCGCGGCGGTGCTGGTCGATCCATCCGGATTCACGTAGCTGATATCGGGATTCACCGCGGCCGCCACTTGCCCCCCAGGGACCGGCAGGGCAGAGTTGTCCCCTGCGTCGGCGGTCGTTGCGTCCGTGGAGGGAGTGGGACTCAGCGCGGGCGGCAGAGACTCGCGCGGAGCCTGGCCGTAACGGATCTTTTCTTTCTTTCCCGCAACCTGAGTTGTCTTATGGCCGCTGGCGCTGGCGCTCTTGCTCGACGCGGTCTGGGATCGTCTCGAGCGGTCCCGCCCACGGTACCGCTTGCGCGCAAACTTCTTCTTTTTCTTCTTTGGCTGCGGCGGAGTATACGCCGAGGTGACCGCATGCACCTCATTCGGGCTCGCCCCGGTATCGACGGCTCCCGGCCGCAAATCCACGTAGCCGTCCTCCCGCAGCTTGGTCAGGTACTGACGAAGCGCGGGCTGCATCCGCTCCATATAGAGGGCTTCTTCCACTTTCGGTTCAACCTGCTTGAAGCTGGCGTCCCCTCCGGGCGTATGCTCCGCCACCTGAAGAATGATGTAGCCCTGCTTGGTGCGGATCGGCTTGGTGCACTGGCCGGCGTTCAGGCTGAAAGTCTGGTCGTCCAGCTCCTTGGCCATCATCCCCCGGTGGAAGTCGCCCAGATCCCCCCCCTCGGCCGCGTTCGGACCCTCGGAATACTTCTTGGCCAGATCGTCGAAGTTTTGTCCGGCCTTCAGATCGGCCTCAATTTCGTTGGCCTTGTTCATCGCCGTCTGTAGCTGCGCCTGGTCCGATACTCCGGTCGCCGGATTCGACGCCGGCTTGATCAGAATCTCTTTCAGCTTGATCGTCTCGGGCTGGGCGAACTCGCTTTCATGCGCCTTGAAATACGCCTCCGCGTCGGCCCGCGTGAGCGCCACATGCACCTGGTCGCGCACCACCTGCTGCGTGATGATGCCGTTGCGAATGTTCTGCTTGAAATCCTCGTAGGAGACGCCCTGTTCCTGCGCCGCCTTCTCCAGATCCTCCATCGTCTTCAGATGGTTTTGCTTGCGGATCTCGTCGAGCTGGTGGATCAGCTCCGTCTCGCCGGTGATGCCGAGCTCCTTGCCCTTTGAGAGCAGAAGCTGCTGGTCGATCAGGTCGCGCAGCAGGTTGTCCTTGCGCTCCTGCATCAGCTCGGGCGGGATTGCCTGCTGCCTGCCTTCCGCCTCCAGTTGCTGGAGCGCCCGGTCGTAGTCGGATTGGGTGATCACTTGATCGTTCACCCAGGCGACGATATCCTCGACCACTTTGCCGTGAATCGGCGGTTCGGGCGGAGGAGTGGCGCTGGCCACGGCCGCGGTTCGGACCCCCTCCTGCCCCCGCAAGCTCGCGGTCGGGATTACCACCAGAAGAGCGCCCAGCATGCATAAGGACCACACGGGGCGAGACTGGAAAAAAATCCTTCGGATTGACATCGGTTCGGGCACCGCCTCCCACGGCCGCCCTGAAGGCTGCGCCGTCGGTTCCGCCGGGCGCTCCGCTGACCCGCCCGGCCGGCTCCTCCGCGAACGCTCAGCCGTCGCTTTCGCAGCAGCAGGGATTCCGCGGGTTTCGCTCGGTTCATTCTAGTGCATATCCCGCCGGGCCGGCGCCCATTTCAGGCCGCTTCCCATCGCCGGCGCCAGCCCCAAGACGGGACGCCCCGGATGCTATACTTGCGGTTAGATACGACCCGGGTCGCGACTCCAGGCTCGTCCCGCTCATGCTTCGGCACCCGGAGGATTCGCTCTCTATGGCTCCGCGCACCCGCCACGCTCTCTTCTCCGTCGTAGTCTTCTTCGCGGCTTGCGGTCTGCTCGGCACGGTTCTCAGCCAGAAACTGGGCGCCCAGGCCGGGGGCGACGAATCCACCCTGCGCGGCGACCTCCGCACCTTTACCGGCGTTTACGAATTGGTGGAGGAAAATTACGCCGAATCGCTCACCGGAGACAAAGCGGAGCGCGCGGTTTACGACGGGGCGATTCCCGGCATGCTCCGGACACTCGACCCGCATTCCAGCTTTTACGACCCGAAAGCGTATGCCCGCATGCGGGAGGACCAGCACGGGAAGTACTACGGCGTGGGCATGTTGATCCAGCCACAGGGCAACAAAATCGTGGTCGTCAGTCCCTTTGAGGGCACGCCTTCCTTCCGCGCCGGCATCCGGCCCGGCGACGTGATCGTTTCCGTGGACGGCAAATCGATCGAGAACATGAACTCGGAAGACGTGGCCAATCTGCTGAAAGGCCCCAAAGGCACCCACGTTCAACTGATAATCGTGCGCGAGGGCTCTCCCAAGCCCCTCACCTTCGATCTCATCCGCGACGAGATTCCGCATAACAGCATCGACCTGGCATACATGATCCGGCCGGGAATCGGTTACGTGCACATCACCAACTTCCAGGAAACCACCGGCAGAGAGATGTCCGACGCTCTAGATCGGCTCGGGAATATGCACGGATTCATTCTCGATCTGCGCGGGAACCCGGGGGGGTTGCTCAGCGAGGCCGTCTCGGTTTGCGACAAATTCCTGCAGAAGGGCCAGGTGATTGTCTCCCAGCGCGGCCGCGCCTTCCCCGAACAGATCTACCGGGCCTCGCACGGGAACAATGGCGAGGATTATCCCATCGTCGTTCTGGTGAACCACGGAACCGCCTCGGCGGCGGAAATTGTTTCCGGGGCGCTGCAGGACCACGACCGCGCCCTGATCGCGGGCGAGACTACCTTCGGCAAAGGCCTGGTGCAGACCGTGTATCCGCTTTCCCAGAATACCGGCCTGGCGCTCACCACCTATCACTACTACACACCGAGCGGACGGCTGATCCAACGCAATTACAAGGGCGTTTCCCTTTACGATTACTACTTCAATCACCCGAGCGATAAGGATCTGGCCAATCGCGAGGTCAAGTTCACCGATTCCGGCCGCCCCGTCTACGGCGGCGGCGGCATCACTCCCGATGTAACGATCGACACTCCGAAATCCAACGATTTTCAAACCGATCTGCTGGAGCACTACGCCTTTTTCAATTTTGGCAGTCACTACATGGCCACGCACACCGTCAACCGGGACTTCCAGGTCGACGAGCCTGTGCTGCAGGCGTTCAAGCAGTACCTGACCAGCCAGCAGATCGCCTGGACCGATCAGGATCTCAATCAGGTGATGGATTGGGTGAAGATGAACATCAAATCCGAGATCTTCTCCGTCCAGTTTGGACAGCAGGCGAGTCTTGAGGTGCGCGCCAGCTGGGATCCGATGATCGCCAAGTCGATCGCCTCCCTGCCCCAGGCGCAGGCCCTCGAGAATGCGGCGAAGAAGGCCGATACGCTGCGCGCCAGCGCCCGGTCCGGCCAATCCCAGTAAGCCCGACGCAGTCTTCTCCGCTCCAATCCCCTTGCGTCGCCGATGCGCCCAACACCCGGCGTTTCTTTGTCCTCACTTACTTGGAACACAACCGATGCGGGCGCTCCTAAGTTCCGCCACCCTTCGCTCGCGGCAGAACGACGCCACCGTCTCGCCGCTCGGCTCTTGCTCGGAAATCCGCCTCCGTCATTTCGCCTCAGCTCCCGCTCCACGCACTCTCATCCCTTCGGACTGACACCGTAAATGACGGTGGCCGTATTCTCGACAAGGTCCGAAAAGTTATCATATATTGCACTCATGTTGCAAAGCCTCAAACTTGGCAGGGCTTACGATGGACTTCTTTTTCTCGCGGACGCGACCCGGTGCCTGCAAAGAATTGATAGCCATTGCCACGCCGAGCTCGAGTTGAACCTGATCGTGCGCGGAACCGCAACCTATGCGGTGAACGGCCGACGCTTCACGTTTACTCCACGAACGCTGCTGTGGCTGTTTCCTCAGCAGGAACACCAGTTAGTGGACCGGTCTGACAATGCGCAGTTTTATGTGGCTGTTTTCAAGCCTTCCTTGATCCTTCGATCGTGCCGGACAGCAGTCTATGCCGGCTTGAAACAGGAAGCTAGCGAAGACGCCGGCGTAATGAGCACGCTCCTGAGCCCAGAGCTTTTCGACCTGGTGCAAAAGATCATGGTCACCGTGATGCATGGAGCGCTGGAGGCGGAGTTATTGAACCGGGAAGCCGGCTTCGGGCCGCAATCCGGATTTGTCTTTGAGCATCACGATCCCGACGCGCTGAATGCGGGACTTCGGTTCCTGTTGTTATTGTGCTGGCGCATCCAACTCGAAGGAACATCCGCAGCCGGAGCCACGGTCCTGCACCCGGCAGTGCGTCGTGCGCTTAGACTGTTGAGCGAAGATGCAACCGAGCGGAGCCTCGGTCAGCTAGCCAAGGCCTGCGGAACGAGCAAATCCTCCTTGAGCAGGACCTTTCACCGCCAGATTGGCGTCCCGCTGAATCGCTATCGCAATTCCCTGCGCCTGGCCAGGTTTTTCGACGAATATCGGCAGCCCGTCCAGAAGAACCTGGCTGAAGCCGCGTACGCCGCCGGCTTTGGCAGTTACGCGCAATTCTACAAAGTTTTCACACAGGCTTACGGGCGCGGGCCACGGGATGCAATGAACTCGAATTTGGTAGGTCAAGCGGCGTTGCGCCCTTAGAGCCTGTTCTTCACTTTCGCGTGAGCGGCGTTGCGAGAGAAGATCGGGCCAGACGAGGCGGAGGACGAAGGTTGTGGTGGACCCACTGCCGAGGACGACAACGATGTATGGCCCGATTTTCGCCGCAACCCGGAGGGCTGGGGCCAGTTTTCCCCATTTCTTTGTCGCTCGTCGCTCGAAGATTCCCGATCTTCGTCGCTCCTCGCTCCTCGAACTGAGAAAAACTGGCTCCCAGCGCCGCCCACGGGAAAGTGAATAACAGGCTCTTAGCGCTACAGTCGTAGAGAGCGCATCGGGAGCGGCAATCCCTATCTCCAGTAAGTAGCCACCGCGGATCGCGCCGAGGCGCCAGCTTGTCACACGCCATAGCCCGCAGGTATCCCACATGCGACCCCAGAAAATCTCTCCAGCTCTCGCGCTCGGGAGCGACGCCGCCCAGAATGGAAGCGGCTGTCTACGAACCCGGCAATAAACGATCACTCATTGGCATGGATTGAGAAGACTCTCATAGAAGTGAAGCGTAGTGTGCTGAATATCGGAAGCACGCACAGGTGGATGCCGTTTTTCCATCTGCGCATTTGCATGCGATGCACAATCCGTCGACAATCGATCGGTTCCTTCGGGAGGGACCACACAATTCGGCTGGATGCGCCTGCTGATCTCGAACCCAAGGGAAGGCTGGCAGCGAAGAGCCTTAGCCGAACCCCCGACGAAAACACGCGGCATCTCCATCGGCTCAGCCAATCGCAGGAAGCAGGGATATCGAATTATGTCTGTCACAGCATCCACGGGAATTCTCAGCGGATATCGCGTCCTCGACTGTTCCATCGCCATGGCCGGGCCGTTCGCCGCCCAGCGGTTAGGGGATCTCGGAGCCGACGTTGTCAAGATCGAGCCGGTCGGGGGCGAATGGCAACGGCATGTATCTGCGGGGGAAGCAAGGGGAAAGAAAATCAACGTCTCCTTTCTTTCGTTAAACAGGAACAAGCGGTCGCTTTCTGTGGACTTGAAGACGCCGGAAGGCAGGAACGTTCTCTACGATCTGGTCAAATCGGCGGATGTCTTCCTGCAGAACTATCGGCCTGGCGTAGCAAAGCGTCTCGGAGTCGATTACGACACCCTGTCAAAGCTCAACCCTCGCCTGGTCTACGTATCGATGTCTGGGTACGGTGAAACCGGTCCGTACGTGAATCGGCCTGGCCAGGATTTGATCCTCCAGGGCATGTCCGGCGCAATGTTGTCTGCGGGACGAGAACAGGAACCTCCAATGGCCGCCGGTCAATTCCTTGTCGATGCGGTCGCTGCATATACCGCGTTCGAAGGCGCGCTCGCCGCGCTGCTCCATCGGGAGCGTTGCGGCGAGGGTCAATTGGTGACAGTAAACATGCTTGACGCGATTGCCACGCTGCAGATGCAGGAACTTTCGGTCTTTACTGTCGCCGGGAAGCCACAGAAACGCTCGGCGGAGCCGCACGCTCACGTGTTCATCCGCGCTCCCTATGGCGCATTCGCCACGAAAGACGGTTTCATTATTATCGCCTTTCCGACGTTGAAAAAATTCGGAGAATTGATCGGCGAACCGAGTTTCGCGCAGATGGAGGACGAGATCGATTCCTGGTCGCGTCGTGACGAGATTTTTGCGAAGACCCGGGCGAGGCTCGTGCACAAAACGTCCGCAGAGTGGCTGCGGTTGTTCGAAGCGAACGATATTTGGGCCGGCCCGGTCTATAGCTACGCCGATCTCGTCGCCGACCCGCAAATCGCCCACAACGGAACTATGGTTGAGTATGACCACCCGACGGAAGGGCGCGTAAAAACTCCCGGCTTTCCGATCAAGTTCTCCAAGACTCCATCGGCTGTTTACCGCGGGGCCCCGCTGGCCGGAGAACACACGAAAGAAATTCTTGAGGAGGCCGGATACGAGAAGGCAAAAGTCGAGGAGTTGTTGGCGAAAGGCGTCCTGGGATGAGCAGCCGCGTCACACTGAAGGATGGCCGCGAGACACTGGCCTACCGCGCTCTCACCTGGGATCACCCACGCGGATTCAACGCGCTGGATGCTGCGGCAAAGCGGCTCCTACCCGGCTTCGTGCTGCATTGGGACAAACAGCCTTTGGCGGGTTTTGAAGAACACTCGATCGCGGACTTATGCGCCAAATACGATTTGATTGTGCTGGACCACCCTCACATAGGAGAGGCCGTTCAGCAGGACTGCCTTCTCCCCATAGATTCCGTGATCGATACAATGACCCTTGCCGAAATTAGCCAACAGGCCGTAGGAGCGAGCTTTGACAGCTATTCCTATGCAGGGCAGCAATGGGCGTTGCCGCTCGACGCCGCCACTCAGGTTATGGCCCGCCGTCCTGATCTCATGCCCGGGGTTGGCCCCGATAGCTGGGAGGATGTGATTACCCTGGCCGACAAATACCCGGTCGCACTTTCCCTGGCGGGCCCACACGCGATTCTGACGCTCTTTTCTATCGCCGTAGCGCTGGGCGCCGATCTGGGGGTCTCGCAACGCCTCTTCCCTCCCAGGCTGGGAGAAGCGGCCATGGACATCCTCAACGCCGTTTATAAAAAGACTGAAGCCGCATCGCGCCTGCTCAATCCGATCGAGATCCTCGAATGCATGGCGAGGTCGGATGACTTAGCCTTTTGTCCCTTGATCTATGGCTATGTCAATTATGCCGTTCCATCGAATTCCGCCCGGAAGGCCATAGCGTTTTCAAATGCTCCAAGGACGCTTGGCGGTTCAATCCGAGGATCGATTCTCGGCGGGACGGGAATTGGCGTGTCGAAGCAGTGTGAAGTCTCCCCAGAGCTGCGAATGCACTTGCTTTGGCTCATGAGCGACGAGGCCCAGACGAGGTTTATTCCCGCTCACGATGGACAACCAAGCGCTCGCGCCGCTTGGAGCGATGCCACGGTCAACCCCCGATGGGGAGGGTTCTACGCGGACACCCGGGAGACCATCGAGCAGGCATATGTTCGTCCGCGTTACGCAGGATACATCGGTTTCCAGAAGCTGGCCGCTCATATCGTCAGGCGCGGTTTGGAGACAGATGCATCGCACGCCGCGACGATCCAAGCTCTTGAGCAGGCCTTTGAGCGGAGTCTCAAGGGTGAATAGAGGAACGGAAGACCATGACACAAGACGTAAATTTCACGATCGAGGGCCATGTCGCCACGCTCGAGCTGAATCGGCCGCAGAAATTGAATGCCGTCACGCCTGAGATGTCGAGCGCCATCATCTCTGTGGCGAGAGAATGTGACACAAACGATCAGGTTCGATGCGTGATTGTGACTGGGACGGGACCGAAATCGTTCTGCGCCGGGTCGGACATCCGTGAACTCGACGCCTACGACACGCCGTGGAATTTCCGTAATAGACCGGATTACTGCGATGCAATTCGTCGCATGCTGAAGCCCACCATCGCGGCAATCAATGGCTATGCATTCGGCGGCGGACTGGAAACTTCATTGAGCTGCGACATCCGGATTGCCGCCGACAATGCCCAGTTCGCCGCGCCCGAGATCAAGCTGGGATGGATTGGCGGAGGGGGAATGGCGGCATTTTTGTCTCAATCCATTGGACCCTCCAATGCCGCTCTCATGATCCTGACCGGCGATCCAATTGATGCGAAGACGGCTCTGAACTGGGGGCTGGTATCGGAAGTGCTGCCTCCGGAAAGACTCCTCGATCGGGCGAGGGAGATTGCCGCCATCATTGCCTCCCGGGCTCCGATTGCGGCGGAGACCGCCAAGCTGAATCTGCGCGCCGCAGCAAATATGCCGCAGGAGAAGGCGATTGAATATGAGCGCGATCTTCAAACCATTTGCTTTGCGACCCAGGATGCTGCGGAAGGGCGGGCTGCGTTCAAGGAGAAGAGACCGCCCCAATTCCGACGGCGCTGATCGTGAAATCCATGACGAAACTGCTGCAACCCAACAAGGGCAAGACGGTCTGGAAGGAAATTGGCGCGGCCTGATCGCCCCTATCGTTTCCTTCCGCGATTGGAGAAAGGGGACGGGCCGAGCATTCGATGGATGCCGATTGCGGCCGCCAACTCTCAAGAAGGAGATGTCGATGCTTCAATTGCATGGAAAGCGAATACTGGTGACCGGCGCGGCAGGCGGGCTTGGCAGCGCGCTGGTGAATACGTTGCTTGCTTGCGGGGCGCGGGTATGCGGGTTAGTGCGCGACCGGCAGGATGCCGCACGCCTCGAACAAGCGATGGGGAAAGCGGAACTTCTTACGATTGTCGCCGATCTCGCGCAACCCCAGATCCTTCAGCCGATCGTCGCCGAGGAGATCAAGGCTCACGGCGCATTTTATGGATTGGTCAACAACGCTGCGATCTACCCAAAAGCTCCAGTGGCGACAGTCGATATTGCCGAAATTGCTGTGGCGCTCAACGTAAACGCAATCGCCGCGGCCTCCTTGTTGCAAGCGTGCCTGCCTGGTATGGTGTCGTTTGGAGAAGGGCGCGTGATCAATATCGCATCGAACACATTCGACATGGGGATGGAGGGATTCAGCTCGTACGTCGCGTCGAAGGGCGCCCTGATTGGCTTTACGCGGGTGTGGGCCCGCGAACTCGGGTCCCATGGCATCACGGTAAATGCTGTGTCGCCAGGCGCATTTTGCACGGATGCCGAAAAGATTCACCCTGAGCCGGAGAAGTACAATGCATTCGTATTGTCCCGGCAGGCGCTGAAGCGGCGGCCCGATCCGGTTGAGTTTGCCGACCTTGTCACTTTCCTTTTGAGCGACCATGCCGGATTTATCACCGGCCAGAATATCCGGATCGATGGGGGATGGATTACCCAATGATGCAGACCCTTAGTGGCTCCCCGCAGGCCACGCTTTCGAAAGGATTTTGAACTATGCCTGAGCTCTATGGTGTAACGCTGACTCGCGCCGATATTGAACAGCGGTGTGGCGCGCTTGATCAGTTTGCCGGCGTTCGCTTGATGACGCTCGGCGATGGACTGGAGAGGGGCATCCGAATGCTCGAATTCCGCTCGGGAACCGGGCTGAGATTTACGGTCCTCGTCGATCGAGCAATGGACATCGCCGATTGCGACTATCAGGGTGCGGCCATCGGTTGGCATTCGCCTGCAGGATTTCGCCACCCGGGGTTGCATGAACCCGAAGGAGAAGGGGGTCTCGGTTGGTTGCGTTCCTTTTCAGGTCTGCTGGCGACGTGTGGTCTCGACCATATCCTGTTTATGGACGAGCGAGACGCGGCCGGCTTCCTTTACAAGCCTCGCCAAAAAGTACGCAACTCAATTCATGGCCGGGTGAGCGCCATTCCCGCGCGTCTGCTTGGGTATGGCGAAAGATGGGAAGGAGACCGGTGCATTTTGTGGTGTGACGGGCTTGTATCGCAAGGCACGGTCTTTGGCGAACATCTGGAATTACGGCGTCGCATCGAAATTGAGGTGGGCTCCAACACGATTCAATTGCACGATGTCATCACCAATCGCGGTTTCTACGCGACGCCGCATATGCTCTGCTATCACATTAACCTCGGGTATCCGTTGTTAGATGCGGGGACTGAATATGTCGCCCCGATCGCCGATGTCGTCTGGGCCGCCCATGAGGGCGATCCATACCGGGCGCAGGGAGTGGGCTACAGGCACTTCGTCGGCCCCCAAGACAACTTTTACGAACAAGTTTGGCAGCACGATATGAGAACGGATAGCGATGGACGCGTGTCGGTTGCCGTGCTGAACGCTCGCCTTGCCCTTGGCTTCGAACTGAACGTGGCCAAGGACGAGTTCCCATGCATGTATGAGTGGCAAAATTTTCAGTCGGGACAATATGCGCTCGGCATCGAGCCTTCCACGCATCACATCCTGGGCGCTCAATTCGCGCGTGAGCGAGGCGAGGAGATTCTTCTGTCGCATGGAGAAGCGTGCAGCTACCAGACAGAATTCCGTATCCTTTCGGGCGCAAATGCGCTCGATGAAGCGCGTCGCCGCATCTCTCGAACGGCGGAACAGCCGCCGGATCCCTATCCGTCTCCCTCGCGTCATTTCGCATCCCTTCGCGCGAAGGCGCGTCTTGCCGACTGACGGTCCATCGAAATGTGAGCATGTGAAATTCACTCTGCGCTGCGAAAGCCGGACACAAAGCCAGGGACACAAAACGAATCCGGGGACAGGCGCTCGCTCCCGACTGGCTCCGGGTGGTCGAGCGACTGAACTGCCCGTGACGCGCAACCCGGCCGTAGGGTTGATCGCGCGGCCACTGGATGCATTTCAGCAGACCACACAAACCCTCCCGGCCGGACTATGGCTCTACAGCGCCGGGGCCATCCCGCAATACGCCACCGCCTGCGCCGGCACAGAACGGAATGCCGCCGAAATCATGCAGTGAACGGTATATGGGGCAAGCCCGGCGATGGGTGCGTGCTCGTGACGGAAAGGATTTGGAGGCGCGGGTCGGGATCGAACCGACGCATGGAGGTTTTGCAGACCTCTCCCTTACCACTTGGGTACCGCGCCATGGAATGAAACAGTACTGCGGTTGCCTCTGCGAGCCCCAGGCAGGCACTCCCGGAATCTCTTTTCGGCGTCCGGGCCGCAATCGAATTCGAACTGCGGAGCGCAATGCCGGCACGCCTGGAGCCAGCGGGCAAAGTGAACGGACACGCCGGTGCGTCGTTCGAACTGGAGCGGGAGACGGGACTTGAACCCGCGACCCTCGCCTTGGCAAGGCGATGCTCTACCACTGAGCTACTCCCGCACGGTTCTTTTTGAGTATAGCGGTCGGCCCGCAACGGGTCAACGTGAGGAAAATTACTCATTTCAGGGGTGG
>JAJYZK010000032.1:0-1974 GCA_021799945.1 Acidobacteriota bacterium | reverse complement strand
CTACTCCCGCACAAACCCTGAGCAAGTATAGCGGCCGGGCTAGGCGCGGTCAACGAGGCGAGCCGACTCGCCGGCCACGATTCCGCAGCCCGGCTTCGGCCTTCTCCGCCCCTCCACGGTCGGTCCGCCGCCGCGTTGCCACGCGCCGCCATGCAGCCGGCTTGCAGGCATAATCCAGAGCCCGTATCGGGTCGCATCCAGTTTCATGGAAAGACGGATCCCACGGCCTGCTGGGGAGCGACCGTTCCGGCCAGGCCGGCAATGGGGTGCGCCTTCTTGGGGCCGCGCTTTCGAGTCGCCATAATACGGATCCTCTCAAGAACCTCCAGCGGAGTGCAGGCGCCCTTGGGAAGGAAGGCGTCGGCGCGATTGGCGCGATCGAAGGACTTCACGGAGCCGCTGATGATCAAGGCCGGCACTTCGGGAGCAAGCTCCTTCATGCGGCGCACCAATTCATTTCCATCGACATTTGGCATCACCAAGTCGGTGAGAACCAAGTCGATGCCGCCCTGCCGGAACAGCTCCAGCGCGGCTTCGCCGTCTAACGCCGTCAGCACCCGATAGCCTCGGGTTTCCAGCATGAATTTGCGAACCGAGAGAGCTTGTTCGTTGTCGTCAACGCACAGAATGGTTTTCTTTGGCCTCATGACTTCCAATCGCTGCTCACCGCTCAGGGGGAGCTGAAAGACGCGGGTTTGCTGCCCGCAGGGGTTGCGGCCGGCCTGCGATCCTGTTCGCGAAGCACAGAGGCTGCGCCGCAGCGGCCGCGCGAAAGCGCGCCGCCCGGACCGGGCAGTTCATCGAAAGCGAATTCTTCTCGCTCCCGGTGGAATTTTCGGGTTAATGGGCGCTCGGAATCGTCCGAACGCCAGCTAAGAGTACGGAGAGCGCGGGACCGTGTAAACAGAGAAGATCAAGCGAAGGCTCGACGAAGATTCTTCTCAAGTTCCACTGCCGGTTGTCTTCCTGCTGTCATTGCTGCGCCTGCGCCCTCCCCGGGCTGTTGAAAGCATGTGAATCGCGCAAGGAAAAGCCTCCTCTTTGCAGCGCGGGCGGTGCGGGTCGGATATTCCTTTCCGGGAGATTCCAGGCCCGCGGCCCACAGCCATGCGAGAAGAGCCCGGGACACGAGAGCTGGAAGCGAGGCCCCGCGCCTGTCTTGCATCCTGGCGGCCATTTTGCATTTCTCCGCACTGCCTGCGGTGGGCCAGACGAACACGACTCTCAGCGCCGGCTGGCCCCATACGCCGACGACGATCCGATTCCGAACACGACGATCAGCTTTCCCATCGCCTTCCGCAATGCCATCCTTGACGGCGCAGAAGGAAAGCTGGATCTGAGCGACTGGCGGCGCTTCTCCGGATTCCTGAGCTATTCCTCCAAAGTTGGCAACGTCCGGTTCCCGGTAACCGGAGGCCTGTTCCCGAGGGATAGCGCCTGTGCCGCGCTTGCGCAACTCTCCGGCCATGTTTCGGACTCGCAGGATCAACACATCGCCGTGCGCGGGCTCCTTTTTATCGCATGAAACCGCGCTTCGGAATCGCCGGCGCGGCGCAGTACGACAGCGGCCTGCCCTTTCAGTTCAACGGCGACCCGGCTACGGCGCCCGCCGGCCGATGGCCAGAGTCCGAACAACGTCCTCGACTGTCCCGGGATCCGATTCGCGTGGACGAAGTTCGGAGTCCGAGGAGATACGGTATAGTTAAAAATCATGTTGGGGGCTAACAAAATGCTGGTTGCCCGACCGCGCGCGCGCGCGTGGCTCGTGGCCCTGTTTGCCGCCCTGCTGCTCTTTAGCGCAACCGTTCAACTCGCGCACAGCCATGCGGATGACCTCGTTCATTCCGACTGCGCGCTCTGCCAGACGGCGCATGGCGCGGTTCATCATACCCTTCCCATCTGCGCGCCCCGGGGCTCCGCTCTTACTGTCCGCCTTTCTGTTCCCTACTCGCAGCCCCTGCTCCAGCCCCTCTT
>JAJYZK010000424.1 GCA_021799945.1 Acidobacteriota bacterium | reverse complement strand
CGCACCGCCTCCATCGCCGAGGCCGTTTCGGGCGCGGCGGCCAACAGAATGGTGGGCGTCTCCGGCCGGATCCGCCGCAGCCATTCCGGCAGATGTGCGTTCGCCGTAAATTCGTAGAGCACCACATCGTATGCCGGATCCTGCTGGATGCGCTGGATCGCCTGGTGGTCGCCGGAGGCCAGGGAAACAGAGTATTCCGGCGGCTCCAAGATTTGCGGCACGATTTGCGGAAGGATGTGCGAGATTTCGGCCCGGGAACCGTCGATCCGGGAGATTTCGCGTCTCCCGGAGAATCCGTCGTATGCAAGGCGGTCATGCGAGCCGCGGTCTCGGGCTCTGTCGCCGGCCTTAACCTCTTGGATTACAACCTCTTGGACTACAACCAGGATACGCGCTGAAGCCATGGCAACTCGTCCTCGCGGGCCACACCCGTGAGATTGAATTTCGCGAAGGCGCCGAAGTACGGCTGGCAGACTGGGCCGGCCATTGCGCGGTCCGCCACGGAGGCGGACCGATCGCGCTTTCTACTTGAATAGAACCACATCCACCGGCCGGCGCACGCTCGACAGGCGCAATCGACAGAGTGGATGGATCGATTTAATAACTACGGAGAGTTTATCGTCACGCGGCTGTGAAAGTTGAATCGCCGCCGGGAAAATTGCCTGCGGCGCCTGCGGCTCTCCGCGGAGTTCCCGCCCGGAGGGCACGGTGGCGTTCGCTCGGAAGCATGCATCGGAATATTAGGATGCGGAATCCACAGGGCGGAGGCAGATCCTCATGCAGCCGCCGGAGTGACGTTAGAGGCCGGCCCTGCGTCATAATGAAATGGGGGCGGAGTCGCATGGCCTTATTCAATCGGGATGGCGAATTTGCTCCGCTGACTTCCGCCAGCGCCATTTCCGCGCAGGCCGAGGAGCAGTCGGTCGAGAAGCGGCGGCAGGATGTCTTTGAAAGTCATCGTCACCGCGTCTTTTCCGTCGCCTTTTACATGTCCGGCAATGAACTCGAAGCGGAGCGGATCCTGACCGAAACGTTTGTGCAGGCGTTTCAGGAGCATGCGCGGCCGGATGCCTCGACGATCGATCGCGCTCTGGTTTGCAGGTTGAGGGCGCGATTTTCCTTTGCCACGCAGGAGCCTCCGGCGGTTTCCCAGCCCCCGCAGCACCCGCTGCTGTGTGGGGGACGCGTCAATATCCGGAGAAACGATCTGGAGGAGCAAATCCGCAATCTGCCGCCCGAGCAGCGGCTGACGTTTCTGCTGCGCGATGTCGAGGGCTATCCTGCGGGAAAGGTTGCCGAGCTGCTCCGGCTGCCGGAATCGCAGGTGCGGCGCAGCGTGATTTCGGCCCGAGTCAATCTCCGCAATCTACTGGCCGAGCTTCCGGAGAAGGCGACCGAGGCGGCCTGAGTCTCCGGCCGCGGCGCTGCGCCCCGCCGGCGGGAGAAAACCCGCAGAGCGACCTTCCGAGTCGGGTCTCCGCTTCAGGCCTCCCGGGATTTTCTGATCCTCCGCTTGAGAGCCCACCCCTCCTTCACCACCTGGGCGGAGCGCTCCACGGCCAGAGCGTCCTGGGGAACATCCTCGGTAATGCAGGATCCGGCGCCGATATAGGACCCTTGGCCCAGATGAACGGGGGCGATGAGGGTAGCGTCGCTGCCCACAAAGGCGCCATCGCCAATCGTCGTCCGGGACTTTGTATATCCGTCGTAGTTGCAGGTGATGACGCCTGCTCCCACGTTCACCGCGGAGCCGATCTCGGCGTCGCCCAGATAGGCGAGGTGGTTGGCCTTGGAATTGTTTCCGAGCCGGGTGTTTTTTACTTCGACAAAATTGCCCAGGTGGGCGCCATCGCCGATCACGGACCCGGCGCGCAGGTGGGTGTATGGGCCGATGGCCGCGCCCCGCCCGATCTCCGAGCCCTCCAGATTGCAGCCATTGCGCACGAGAGTCCCATCTCCCAGCACGGTATCCTCCAGCACGGAGAAGGATCGGATGCGGCAGTTTTCCCCAATTCGGGTCTGGCCCAGCAACTGCACAAAGGGCTCAATCACGGTATCCGGGCCCACCTCTACCTCCGCGTCGATGACCGTGGTCTCCGGCCGGAAGACGGTGACGCCCTTTTGCATCAGCCGCCGCGCGGTGCGCAGCCTCAGTGCGGCGTCCAGCTCCATCATCTCCGCGATGGTGTTGGCGCCCAGCACCTCCGCGGCGTCCTCCGCCTCCAGCGCGGCGACCCGTTCGCCGGCGCGGCGCAGAATCGCGGCCATGTCCGTCAGGTACAACTCGCCCTGCGCGTTATTCGCCTGCAACTCCCCGATATGGGCGAAGAGAATCCGGGAGGCGAAGGCATAGATTCCGGCATTGATCTCCCGAATCCGCTCCTGCTCCTGGGTGAGCGCTCTTTGCTCCACAATGCAGTCCACCTCCGACGGAGCGTCCTTCTTCCGCAGCACGCGGCCGTAGCCCTGTGGATCGGGAGGGCAGGCGGTCAACACGGACATGGCCGCGCGCTGCGCCAGGTGGAAGTCGCGGAGGCGGGCGATGGTCTCCGGTCGGATCAGGGGCGCGTCCCCGGAAAGCGTCAGAAAGTGTTCATAGCCGGCTACGGCGGGCTGCGCCTGCTGGATCGCATGGCCGGTGCCCCGTTGCTCCGTCTGCGGGATAAAGTTCACGCCGACGCCGACCGCTGCCTTCTTCACCTCCTCCGCCTGGTGCCCCACGATCACGTAAATGTCATTCGGCTGCACGATCTGGCGCGCGGCGTCCACCACGTGACGAAGCAGGGCCTTTCCGCCGACCTCGTGCAGCATTTTGGGCCGCCTGGTGTTGAGCCGCGTTCCTTTGCCTGCGGCCAGAATCACGATTGCGAATTGGGTCATGGTCGTTCTCGACTATCTTTCGACTATCCATGTGTGGCGATCTTCGCCAT
>JAJYZK010000423.1 GCA_021799945.1 Acidobacteriota bacterium | reverse complement strand
GATCGGGGAACGGAGGCCGGGTAGGGCAGACGGGTAAAGACACTGCGCGATATAAGTGATAGAGTTACACTCATATTTTCTGAATCGATTGTGGTAATATCCTCATCAGAGGTGATGAGGGTCGGATCGCACCGGCCCGATTCGATGGAGGAAAACGCCATGGCACTTACCCGATGGGATCCATTTCGCGATGTGTTGACGTTGCAAAACCGTCTGAACTCCCTGTTTCAGGAATATCCCCGCAGCGGCGGGGAGAACGAGGCTCCGCTGGTGGCCGCCGGTTTCGCGCCGCCGGTGGATATCTATGAGGATGCGCAGAAGGTTGTGCTCAAGCTGGAGATTCCCGGAATCAGGAAAGAGGACCTGGACATCCGGGTGGAAAACCACAATCTCACTGTCCGCGGCGAGCGGCGCTTCGAGAGCGACGAAAAGGAAGAGAATTTTCATCGTGTCGAGCGCCGGTATGGCAGCTTTTATCGCGCCTTTTCCCTCCCCAGCAGCGTGGATACGGCCGGAATCAAGGCCGAATATGATGCCGGCATCCTGCGGCTGGAGCTAAACAAGCGCGAGGAGGCGAAGCCGAAGCAGATTCAGGTGACCGTGGGCTCCGCCACGCCGGCCGGGGTCAAAGCGGTGGACGGCGCAGCGGGCCAGAAGATCGCATAAGTCGAGGGCCCAAGATCTTCGTTGGGGGCAGGCGGGAGCGGACCCGCATCCGGCATTCGCGCCTGCCTGCTCCCTCTCTTCTGTCATCCAACGGCCTGAGCCCGAAAATTTGAGCCACGAAAGGCCGGAGCGATCCGCGGCGCGGCCGCGAGCGAAAAGAGATGGAGATGGCGATTCGCTGGGAAAAATTCACTGTCAAGTCGCAGCAGTCGATCGAGCGGGCCAGCGGGCTGGCCGCCGAGAACGGCAATCCGGAGATTGTGCCGCTGCACCTTTTCGTGGCCATGCTGGAAGACCGCGAAGGGGTCATCGGGCCCCTGCTGCAGAAGCTCGAAGCCCCGGCGGATCTGCTGCTGCAAAAGGCCCATGCGGCGGTCAGCGCGCTGGCCAAGGTGACCGGCGCCGCCGCGCAGCCGGGGCTCTCCGCGGCCCTGCAGAAAACGCTGGATCGGGCGGCCAAGGAGGCCGAGAGCTTCAAGGACGAGTATGTCTCCACCGAGCATCTCCTGCTGGCCCTGTCCGAGCAGCGAAACGACCCCGCGCAACTGCTCCTGGCCTCCGCCGGCGCCACCCACGAGGCGATTCTGAAGGCGCTGGCCGCGGTGCGCGGCAGCCAGCGGGTGACGGACCCGAACCCGGAGGCCAAATATCAGGCTCTGGAGCGCTACGCGAAGGACCTGACCGAGCTGGCGCGGCGCGGAAAGCTGGATCCGGTCATCGGCCGCGACGAAGAGATTCGGCGGGTGATTCAGGTGCTCTCCCGCAGGACGAAGAACAATCCGGTGCTCATCGGCGAGCCGGGCGTGGGCAAGACCGCCATCGTGGAAGGGCTGGCGCGCCGCATCGTATCCGGAGACGTGCCGGAGCTGCTCAAAAACAAGCGGGTGATCTCCCTCGATCTGGGCTCGATGCTGGCCGGCGCCAAATTCCGCGGCGAATTCGAAGACCGGTTGAAGGCGGTTCTGAAGGAGATTGAGGAGTCGGACGGACAGATCATTCTGTTCATCGATGAGCTGCACACGCTGGTGGGAGCGGGAGCCGCGGAAGGCGCCATCGACGCCTCGAACATGCTGAAGCCGCCCTTGGCCCGGGGAGAACTGCGGGCCATCGGGGCCACCACCCTGAACGAATACCGCAAGCACATCGAGAAAGACGCTGCGCTCGAGCGGCGCTTCCAAATCGTGTTCGTCGGCGAGCCGAACGTGGAAGACACCATCGCGATTCTGCGCGGCCTCAAGGAGCGCTACGAGGCTCACCACAATGTCCGCATCAAGGACTCGGCCATTGTGGCCGCAGCTACGCTTTCGCATCGGTATATTTCCGATCGCTTCCTTCCCGACAAGGCGATCGACCTGGTCGATGAGGCCGCGGCCTCGCTGGCCATACAGATCGGCTCGGCGCCGGTGGAGATCGATCAGCTCGAGCGTGAAATCATCTCCCTTGAAATTGAGCGAACGGCGCTGAAAAACGAGACGGACGCCAACTCCCGGGATCGTCTCGCCGCAGTGCTCCGCGAGCTCTCCGAGCTGAAGGAAAAGGCCACCGCGCTGCGCGCGCGCTGGCAGACCGAGCGGGAGGCGATCGCCCGCATCGCCGATTTGAAAAAGAAGCTGGAGGCGCTGCGCTTTGAAATGGAGGAGCAGACGCGGCGGGGCAACCTGGAGCGCTCGGCGGCCATTCAATACGGCGAGCTTCCCCGCCTCGAGCAGGAATTGAAGCGTCTGGTGGCCAGGCAGGAGAACGGCGCGCCGACCATGCTGAAGGAGGAAGTGGACGAGCAGGACGTCGCCCGCATCGTGAGCAAGTGGACCGGCATTCCCGTGGACCGGATGCTGGAGGGCGAAGTGCGGAAACTGGTGGAGATGGAGGCCAGGCTGCGCGAGCGGGTGATCGGCCAGGATGAGGCGCTGGCGACGGTGGCCAACGCCATCCGGCGCTCCCGGGCCGGGCTGAGCGATCCCAAGCGCCCGATCGGCTCCTTCCTCTTCCTTGGCCCGACCGGGGTCGGCAAGACGGAGACGGCGCGCGCGCTGGCGGAGTTTCTCTTCGACGACGAGCGGGCCATGATCCGCCTGGACATGTCGGAGTACATGGAGAAGCATTCGGTGGCCCGGCTGATCGGCGCGCCTCCCGGCTACATCGGGCACGACGAAGGCGGGCAGCTCACCGAGGCGGTGCGCCGGCGGCCCTATTCCGTTGTGCTCTTCGACGAAATTGAGAAGGCGCATCCGGATGTCTTCAACGCGCTGTTGCAGGTGCTCGACGACGGCCGGCTCAC
>JAJYZK010000422.1 GCA_021799945.1 Acidobacteriota bacterium | reverse complement strand
CGCATTGCGTCTCGATAGGTTGTGAACCACCATCTTTTTGGGGTGGTTCGCCCATGCCGGCGGCCGGCGTGGCGGGAAGGACGGGGCGGCGGGCGGAGCGCTTCGAAGCAGAACTGTTCGGCAATGAGGCATGCGTTTTCCAGCTTTGGTGCGGAGAGCGCGAACATGGTGGCGCGATGGTCCGCGGCTGTCGAACGCTTCCGGCATGTTACGCCGGCCGGCGTGCAGAGGCCGCGCAAATGGTGCAAACGGGATGGCAAGGATGCAGGGGACACAAACAGATCGAAGCGAAGATCGAAACCGGCCGCGGCGGATTGCAGCGCGGAAACAGACCGCCGCACCATCCGATCGGCAGGTCCATTCGGAAGAGGAATCGAGTCGGGAAGAGGCGCTGGGGCCCAAAGTCAAAGGGCGGAAGCAACCCGAGCCGCTGACCCCCGAGCAGGAGCGGATCATGATCGAGCACCTGCCCGTGGTTCGCTTTATTGCGCGCAGAATTCACGAGCGGTTGCCGCAGCACGTTCCCATCGAGGATCTCTTCAGCGCCGGCGTCGTCGGACTGATGGATGCCTTCGGCAAATTCGACGCGGCCAAGCAGGTGCAATTTCGCAGCTACGCGCAGTTCCGCATTCGGGGCGCAATTCTCGACAGTCTGCGCACCCTGGACTGGAGCCCGAGAGATTTGCGGCGTAAGGGACGGGCCGTGGAGCAGGCGATCCGGAATCTGACCGCGCAGCTTGGACGGGCCCCCAGCGATGTGGAGATCGCCGAAGAGCTGCATACGGATCTCCATTCCTACCATCGGCTCCTCGGCGAACTGAAGGGCTTGGAGATCGGCACGCTGCATGCGGAGCGGTCCGACGATTCCGAGGAGGAGGAGCTGGCCTACCTGCCCAACCGGGCAGAGGACGATCCGCTGTTTCGCTGTCTGCACGGTGAAATGCGGCGGCGTCTGGCCGAGGCGATCACGGCATTGCCGGAGCGAGAGCGGCTGGTGATGACGCTCTACTATTTCGAAGAGACCACGATGAAGGAGATCGGGCTGATTCTGGGGGTCGTGGAGTCCCGCATTTCGCAGATCCATGCGTCGGCGGTTGTGCGGCTTCGCGCCAAACTCGCCGATCTGGACACCCGAAGCGCGCCTGTCCGGATGGAGACGCAGGAATCGCCGGAAAGAGCGGGCAGGGCCCGGTGAACGCCTTCAGCCACGCCGCTCCTCGCTCCTGCGCGGCCCTGCGCGTGAGTAGAATAGCGGCCGGATCGCATCCTGATCGCCGCGCGTGCGCGCTCGGCGCCCCGTAAGCCTCCGGACTCGGAGCGAGCGCGATGCCGGCCGAGCGCGCAGAGCAAGGCCCGCGCCCTCCAATTCCGGCATGGACAAGGTCGCCGCTCAGCGCTCCCTTCCCGCGGCGTTTCGGTCGCCTGCGGATGCCAAGAAATTCACGGGTCGAATGCCGGACTCCCGAACGAATGCCTGCCAAACGGGCGGCGGAGTTCCGCCTTGAGCGGTGACGCGCCCCCTGCACCCGAGATTGCCCCCCGGTATACTTGCCCACGGAGGGTTTCTCGTGCTGGCAGCCCTTCGCTTTCTGTGGAATGCGACCCGCCGCCACCGTTTCACGCCCTGGCGAAGCGATTACCTCAAGTGGCGAATCGAAACCTATTCCGGAAAGAAGGCGGAGACGATTGAGGCCGCCGATTTCTGGCGGTTTCTGTGGCGGGAAAGGGCGGAGTTGCTGCGGTTTTTTGCCTGGACCGGAGATTTTGCCGCGCAGTCCCGGCGAGGGTCCCGAACCGTTTGGGGAGGGCGATTCTCCGCCGGCCGGGATGCCTGGTCCGGGGGCGAGACGCCCGCCGCCGCGTTGAAGAGGGAGAGCGATGGGTGAATTCACGGAATTGAAGGCGAGGGACGGACATTGCTTCGATGCCTATGTCGCCCCTCCTGTCGGGGCCCCGCGCGCCGGACTGGTCGTGGTGCAGGAGATTTTTGGAGTGAATCGGCATATCCGCGCCGTCGCTGACGGGTTTGCCGAAGATGGCTTTTTTGCGGTGGCGCCGGCGCTCTTCGATCGGGTTCGGAAACGGGTGGATCTGGGCTACGAGGGCGAAGACCGGGAAAGCGCATTGGGATTGATGCAAAAGCTGGAAATGGACAACGTGCTGAAGGATATCGGCGCCGCGCTGGAGTACGCGAAGGGGCAGACGGGGAAAAAGACTGGAGTCGTGGGGTACTGTTTTGGAGGGACGGCGGCCTGGCTTTCCGCCACCCGCCTGCATCCGGACGCGGCCGTCGGGTATTACGGCGGGAATATCGGCAATTTCGCCGCGGAGAGGCCGCGCTCGCCGGTGATGCTGCACTTCGGCCGCAAGGATGCGCACATCCCGGCGGAGCAGGTGGAAAAGGTGCGGTCCGCGCATCCCGAGGTGGAGATTTTCTGGTACGATGCCGGGCACGGCTTTAATTGCGATCACCGCTCCAGCTTCGACGCGGAGGCTTCGCGTCAAGCGCGCGAGCGCACTGTGGATTTTCTCAAAAAGCATCTTTGCTCCTGAGGCGCAATGGCGGCTCCG
This sequence comes from Acidobacteriota bacterium, assembly GCA_021799945.1. Taxonomy (GTDB): domain Bacteria; phylum Acidobacteriota; class Terriglobia; order Terriglobales; family Acidobacteriaceae; genus PALSA-350. Next base: position 386 of record JAJYZK010000422.1, on the reverse strand, counting down.
GAAGCCCGATGAGTTCCGGAGTAAACGGCTCCGGATCCGGCGCAGGAGTACCCCTCGATTCGCTTCGCGCGGCCGGCCGTCCGGCATAGTTCGCGGGACCGCCTGTGCGTCGAGGGCGCGGAGCCAGGGCCGGTCGTGCCGAGTCGGCGTAAGGACTCTGTCGGATGTTCGCAGTTCCGGCGCGCCACCCGTGAAAATCCCAATGCGCCCCCATGCCCGGCCGACCACTCCATCGGCGACCCGCCGATGACTCGCCGATGACCCGGCGGGCCGATTTGTGGAATTGATGGTGATGCTGGTTGCCGAGTAACGACCTGGGCGGCGCTGGGGGTGGGATGCGTCCTTTGCATGATCCTGTCGTCCTGGGATCCGATGTTCATGTCCCT
>JAJYZK010000421.1 GCA_021799945.1 Acidobacteriota bacterium | reverse complement strand
CTGAATTCCGTCCCGCAGACACTCCCGCAGCTCCGCCGTGGGAATATGCAGCAGCGTATCGCCGGCGTTCACATGAAGGATATATTCTCCGCGGGCCACGGCGATGCCCTTGTTCATCGCGTGGTAAAGACCTCTATCCGGCTCGCTTATCCAGTAATCGATATGCGAAGCGAACTCCTCGATCACCTCCGTCGTGCCGTCGGTCGATCCTCCGTCGATGACGATGAGTTCGCAGTTGTCGTCCGAATTGGCGACAATACTCTCCAGCAGCGGCCGCGCCGGCCCCGCCGCGTTCAGCAGGACGCAGACGATGGAGACCAGCGGAGCTTCCGTCCGCGGCTCCTCGACGCCTTGGGGCGCATCGGACACAGTATCTTCCATCCTCGGCCGGCCCCCATCCGGAATTGCGGCCCGCCGGCGATCGCGGTAGATCGTCGGCGGCGAACCTGCGATGTGCCTTTAGAATACTATTGGGCGGTTGGCGAAAGGCAAGGGCGAGATGGCGGCGATCCCGGCGGCGGAGAGGATCTCCGTCTGTATGGCCAGCTACAACGGCGGCCGCTACATCGCGGAACAGATCCGTTCGATCCTCTCCCAGCTCGGCGACCGCGACGAAATCATCATTGTCGACGACTGTTCCCGCGACAGCACGGCGGAAATCATCCGCGCATTTCAAGACCCGCGCATCCATCTGTTCCACAACGCGAGCAATCGCGGGGTGGTCAAGAGCTTTGAGCGCGCTTTGTCGCAGGCCGCCGGAGAGCTTGTATTTCTGAGCGATCAGGACGACGTCTGGCGCGCGGATAAGGTGGAGCAGTTCCGGGCCTTTTTTGCCGCGCGGCCGATTGCGGCTGCGGCCATGAGCGACGCGCGCGTGATTGACGGAGAGGGCCGCGAGATTTCGCCTTCATGGGTGCGGGCGAGAGGCTTTCACCCGGGCGCATTGCGGAACATCATAAAAAATGGCTACCTGGGATGCGCGATGGCCTTTCGCAAATCCGTGCTCGCCGCCTGCCTGCCCTTTCCCGAGAAGATTCCCATGCACGATATGTGGATCGGAGCCCTGAGCGCATGCTTCGGCGAGACCGGTTTTCTTCCCGATCCCCTGGTCGCCTATCGCCGGCACGGAGAAAACGCCACCTCGGGCCGCCATGCTTCGATCGGCCGCATGCTGGTATGGCGTTGGAATCTGGCGACGGCCTTGCTGGCCCGGGTGATCGCCGTCAAACTCGGGCGCCACGCCGCGTCGCATGGCGGGGAGCATGAGGTCGGCTCTTAGCGTGGTGGAATTGAACCTTGGGAGATAAGTGAAGGATCCCAAAAGGCAGATCCTTCGCCTGACCGCTTTGGCTGAGGTTCTCCATGGGGAATCTCAGCCAAACAACCCCAACCAACAACCTTCCTGAGTTCTATGGAAGATCAAAGGTGCGAAAACTCTGGACACAACCTGGACACTACCCTTGGAGTGGGCCGTTCCTGCGAAGATCGCCAGAGTTCGCAATTTCGGTCTACGCTGTCGGTTCATCGAGCCGTAGAGGCTTTTTCCGCTGTCGCTTCGGCTCTCGCCTCTAGCACCACCTGCCGGTAGAGATTCCGGAAGGCCGCCGCCGTCTCCTGCATGGAGCTCCGGCTGAGCGTCTCGCGTCCGCGGGAGGCGAGCTTGCGGCGCAGTTCCGGATCGTCGAGCACCGCCTTCATGCGCTCGGCCAGCTCCGCGGGAGAATCGGGATCGAAAAAAAGGGCTCCGGCGCCGGCCACCTCCGGAAGCACCGTCGCGTGGGAGCAAAGAACGGGAAGCCCGGCCTGGAATGCCTCCAAGATGGGCAGCCCGAAGCCTTCAAACTTGCTGGGGAAGACCAGCGCCGTCGCGGTGGCGAAGAGAGCCCGCAGCTCCGGCGCGGGCAGATAACCCAGGAAGCGAATCTGCGCGCTCACCCCGAGCTGGCGGGCAAGGGACTCCAGCTCCCGCCGATGCGGCGTGGGGGCCCCGGAAAAATACGCGAAAACGGTTCGGCCTTCCTCCGCGCGCAGGCGCTGCAAGGCGCGAAGCACAACCGCGTGGTTCTTGTGCGGCCAGGTGACCGCGGGATAGAAAAAGAACTGCGCGGGGAGCTGGAATTTTTCGACCGCGGCGCGGATCGACTCCGGCGAAGGAGGAGTGTGCGCATCCAGAACCGAGCCCCAAGGAATGACGGCGATCTTCTCCTGGTCGATGCCGTAGCTGTCGACAAGGTCGCGCTTGCTCCACTCGGTCTGTACACAGACGCGCCGGGCCTGCCGGCAAAAGGCGCGGTAGCGCCGTTCGCGGACGAGATACTCAAAGCGGGAAAAGAACTCGGGATAGTGCAGGTGCTGCAGATCCCACGGCTGATAGATGCTGGGAATCCGCGTGAGATAGGCCGACTGCGTGGGAAAGTGAACGAGGTCGAAGCCCTCGGCCTCGACGTAGCCGTCCGATGCGGGAATCCGGTCGCCGCTCCGGCTAAACTTCCTCCACGCTTCACGCAGCGGCGCCACGGAGCGCAGCGCCTTCCGCAGCCCTTCCGACCTGCGCCTGGGAATGCCCACCAGCTTGCAGGGGCCGAAGACGTGCGGCGCGAGCCAGTCCTTGCTGTCCTCGTGCACGAGGAACGTATACTCCTGGCCTTCCCCTCCGCCGGCGGAAAGGAAGTGGGCCAGCGAAAGCGTCGAGGCGCCCGCGCCCTGTCGCGGATCGTCGATCCGGCATTCCAGCGCGATGCGAAGTTTGACCTCCTGCGGCATGTGCGGGGAAGACCTCCGGGAAGCGCCACCAAAGACTCCCGGGCAGGCAAAGCGCCTGCCCGGACCCACGATGGGATTAATCCGGGCGCCGGCGCCCGGAGAGCGTAGCTCAGCGGGTGCGCGGAGACCCTTTGATGAACGCTTCCAGCGCCGCAAGCTTCGGTCCGGTAACCGGATCGATGCGAACCTTGCGCAG
>JAJYZK010000031.1 GCA_021799945.1 Acidobacteriota bacterium | reverse complement strand
CTGTGGCGGCGGCTGAACGATTCGGTTGAAAGTTTTACCGATCCGCACCTGAAGGCGCTGGTCCGCTCCTTCCTGGACGATCCGGAGCTGGCGGAGGCCCTGCGCCACGCCCCGGCGGCCAAATCGATGCATCACGCATGGCTGGGCGGGCTGCTGGAGCACATTGTTTCCCTGCTGGGAATCTGCGGGATGGCGGCGCAGCACTACCCGGCGATTCATCGCGATTTATTGCTGACCGGGGCCATCCTGCACGACATCGGCAAGCTCCAGGAATTGCGCTGGAGCACCGCATTCGATTACACCCTCGCCGGGCAGCTCGTGGGCCATATCACTCTCGGAGTGGCGATGATCGAGAAAAAGCTGGCCGATCTCCCGGATTTTCCGCCGGAACTCCGCATTCTGGTGGAGCACATCGTCGTGAGCCATCATGGCAAGCTCGAGTTTGGATCGCCGAAACTGCCGATGATTCCCGAGGCGGTCCTGCTGCATTATCTGGACGATCTGGACGCGAAGATGCATGTCATGCAGAGCGAATTCGCCCGGAACGAGGCGGCGGGGCGACCGGGGGCCGAGATGACCGAATGGGTGCGGGCGATGGAACGGCCGCTGCTGAACACGGAAGCGTTTCTGAAGGCCAAACCGCCGCCGGACGAGGGCTGATCCGGGCCCCCGGATTCCGCGGGCAATCAACTACAATTTCAGTACAAACTCTTTTTCCTGTGGAAGCCGCGGACGCGACGGAAGTCGGGCACTCGCTTCCGCACGGAGAGGCTGCTTTCCCCCTACGCACCCTCCATCGGGTGTCGGCCTGGAACAGGGAAGCGGCCCTGGAACGGACACGATGCTACGCTTCTCTACGGCCGGCGAATCCCACGGTGAATCTCTCGTCGCGCTGCTCTCCGGGCTCCCGGCAGGTCTGGAAATCGATCTGGAATTTATCGACCGGGAGTTGTGGCGGCGCCAGCAGGGCTTCGGCCGCGGCGGACGCATGCACATCGAACAGGACCGCGCGCACATCCTGTCCGGAGTGCGGCATGGCAGAACCATCGGCTCGCCCATTGCGGTCCAGATCGAGAACCGGGACTGGAAGAATTGGGCCGAAGCGCTTCCCGTGGGGCCGGGGGATCCGGAGCGCCATAAAGCGGTGGCTTCGCCCCGCCCCGGCCATGCGGACCTGGCTGGGGCGCTCAAATACAACTTCCCCGACGCCCGGTATGTGCTGGAGCGCGCTTCGGCCCGGGAATCGACTGCGCGGGTCGCCGCCGGGGCCTTCGCCAAACTGCTGCTGCGATCTCTCGGCATCGAAATCGCCAGCCACGTGATCCGGGTGGGAGGCGCGGAGCTGGGAAGAGAGGCGGCCTGGGAGGAGATTGCCGCTCTGCGGCAACGCGGCGAGGTGGTGTTGAACTGTGTCGACGCCGAGGCGGAAGCGCGGATGAAGGCCGAGGTGGACCAGGTGCTGCGCACCGGCGACTCGATTGGCGGAGTCTTCGAAGTGGTGATCCACGGCCTGCCCCCGGGGATTGGATCCTACGCCAACTGGGACGAGCGCCTGGACGGCCTGCTGGCCTGGACGGTGATGTCGCTGCAAGCCGTCAAAGCGGTCGAGATTGGCCGGGGAGTGACGGCGGCGCAGTCGCTCGGCTCCGAGGTCCACGACGCCATCGGCTATCGGACGGAGGAGGACAGCCGCGCCCCCACCCGGTTCCTGCGCGAGCGGAACAATGCGGGAGGCGTGGAAGGCGGCGTCTCCAACGGGGAAGACGTCGTGGTGCGCGGTTACCTCAAACCCATTTCGACTTTGCGGCGGCCGCTGGCTTCCGTCTCCTTCGCCACCCGCGAGCCCACCAAAGCCGCCTATGAGCGCTCCGACGTGTGCGTTGTGCCCGCAGCCGGGGTGGCCGCGGAGGCGATGGTGGCCTTCACCGCGGCGAAGATGGTTCTGGAAAAATTCGGCGGCGACTCGGCCGGCGAGCTCAAACGCAACTACGACGGTTATCTTGAGCAGATTCACCGATATTAGAAAAGGTTTTTCCCGTCCATGGTGCATCCGATCGTCAAATATCCCGACCCTGTGCTGCAGAGGCCCGCGGAGCCTGTTACCGAGTTCGACGATGCTCTTCGAACGCTGGTGGACGATATGTTCGAATCGATGTACGACGCCCACGGGATCGGCCTGGCCGCCCCGCAGATCGGAGTGCCCAAGAGGCTGACCGTCATCGACCTGAGTTTCCAGAAGAATCCCGAGGAAAAGCTGGCCCTGATCAATCCCCGGCTGCTGGCGCGGGAGGGCAAGGTCATCGAGGAGGAGGGCTGCCTGAGTCTGCCGGAGATTCGGGAGAGGGTCGCCCGCTCAGCCCGGGTGAGAGTCCGAGCCCAGGATGTGCATGGCAACTGGTTCGAGCGGGAATGCGAGGAGCTGCTGGCCCGGGCCTGCCAGCACGAGATCGATCATCTGGATGGAATTCTGTTCATCTTCCGCATCAGCGCGCTGAAGCGCGATTTTGCCTTGCGCAAAATCCGCAAGCTGCAGCGCGCAGGGGAATGGTAGAGCGCCTTGCGGCTGGTTTTTTGCGGAACCCCCGAGTTTGCCGTGCCGACTCTCCAGCGCCTCCTCCAGAGCGGCCACGCGATTGAGCTGGTGGTGACGCAGCCGGATCGGGCGGCCGGACGGGGGCTCGCGCCGGCATCCCCGCCGGTGAAAGCCGCCGCCGCCGCGGCCAATCTGGCTATCGCGCAGCCGGAGAAGATCCGGCAGAATTTGGAGCTGCAGGCTCGCCTGGAGTCGATCCGCCCGGAGGTCATTGTGGTGGTGGCCTACGGCAAAATCATTCCCCGCTGGATGCTGGATCTGCCGCCGCTGGGCAACCTGAATCTGCACGCATCGCTGCTGCCGAAGTATCGGGGCGCGGCGCCCATCCAGTGGGCGGTGGCGAACGGAGAGAAGGTGACCGGCGTGACCACCATGCGCATCGACGAAGGGCTGGACACCGGCCCGATCCTTCTGCAACGGGAGATTCCCATCGGCGACGAACAGAGCGCGGCCGATCTTTTCCCGGTATTGGCCGAAGCCGGCGCTCAACTGATGGCGGAGACGCTCGACCGGCGGTACAAGGGCGACCTCACCCCGGTTCCCCAGGACGGCTCTTTGGCGTCCCATGCGCCGCTGCTGGCGCGCAAGGAAGGCTTGATCGATTTCCACCGCCCCGCCGCGGCGATCTACAACCGTTGGCGCGGCTTCCATCCCTGGCCCGGGGCATACGCCTATTTTCGCTCCAAAAAGGCGATCTTTCATCGCCTTCAGCCGGCCGGCGCCGTGCGCAGCGACGCCGCTCCCGGGGAGATCGCAATCGACGCCGGCCGGTTGTTCGTCGCGGCCGGAGCAGGCTCCTGGCTGGAGATCTTGGAACTTCAGATGGAAGGCAAAAGACGCCTGACGGCGGAGGAATTCCTGCGCGGCGCCGCGCATAGCTTTCGCTCCGGCGCCCGGGAGCGCTTTACTTCGGAGCTTCCAGGCGGCGGAGATGACCCGCAGCCGGGGCCAGGCCTGGGATGACCGCGCGCATTTCGCCGGCGCGGCTGGCCGCCTTCCGCTCGCTGCTCGAAATGGAGAGCCGGCCGGAGGCCCAGGCCGGCGACCTTCTGCGCTCACCGGAGGTGAGCGCCCTGCCGCCCAAGGATCGCAACCTCACTACCGCGCTGGTGATGGGCGTGCTGCGCTGGCGGCTGGTGCTGCGGGAGCGCATGGACGCGCTGGTGACGGGGAGGAGCGGGGGCGCTGCGGGCTCGCTGAAAAAGGCCGGGCCGGCTTCCAGCCCGAGCGCTTCCCGACCGAAGATGGAGGCGCCGGTCCGCATCGCGCTCGAACTCGGAGCGGTGCAACTCCTGCTCCTCAGCCGCATCCCCCCTCATGCGGCGATCTTCGAAAGCGTGGAGCTGGCCAAGTTCGCGGGACATCCCCGCGCGGCCGGTCTGGTGAACGCGGTCCTGCGCAAACTGGCGGCGACCCCGCGGCTGGATCCGGCTTCGTTCCCGGCGAATACGCCGCGCGAGCTGGCGGCGCAGTCCTCCCATCCCGCATGGTTGGTCGAACGATGGGCCTCTGCTTTTGGCTTGGCGGCCGCCAGAAACATTTGCAGCTACGACCAGGAGCCGCCTCCGGCGACCATTCGGCTCATCGGCGAGGGCGCCCTGGAGGCGGTTCACGCCGAAGGCGTGGAAACCGCACCAGCTTCGTTTGTCGCCGCGGCCCGGCGCATCTTGAAAGGGGATGTCACCGCTACGCAGGCGTACCGGCGCGGACTGATCCGCATCCAGGATGAGGGCTCCCAGTTGATTGCGGAGGCGGCCGGGAGCGGTTTGACTTCGCGATCCGGACCGAATGAAGTTTCCTCGATTCTGGATTGCTGCGCCGCTCCGGGAGGCAAGACGGCGATTCTGGCCGAGCGATATCCGGGCGCAAGAATCGAGGCCTGCGAGGTGAGTCCTGCGAGGCTCGCGGCGATGCGGGAGCGGCTCGCCGCGCCGGGCATCGTCTACCACCGGGTCGATGCGCAGCGGCTGACATTCAACCGCCGGTTCGACCTTGTGCTCTGCGACGCCCCTTGCAGCGGAACCGGCTGCCTGGGCCGCAACCCGGAGATCCGGCGCCACCTGACGGGGAGCGGTTTGCGGCGCCAGCACAAGCGCCAAGTCAACATCCTGCGCTCCGCATTGCAGGCGCTGGCGCCCGGAGGCCGGCTGATCTATTCCACCTGCTCCCTCGAAGCGGAGGAAAATGAGGAGGTTCTGGCGGCCGCGCTCGCGGAGCGGACCGAGTGCGCGCTGCTCCCCTGGAGGCCGCGGCTTCAGAGGCTGGAGGCGGCAGGCATTCTGCATGCCGGCAGCGCGGAACGGCTCTTCCCGTCGGGTTCGCGATCGGAGTATCTCCGGATCCTTCCGGGACAATACGGCTGCGACGGATATTTCGCCGCGCTCCTGTTCCGCCGGCGCTCCGGGGACGGCTCTACTGGCGCTGCACCAGTTGTGGGCGGTTGTTCTGGTTCCCTTGAGACGGGCCTTCGGCCACCGTCGATGTCTTGACGCTGAGCGGAGACTGAAGGCGGAAGTTCAGCACGGTCTCCGATTCGATATGGGTTTGTTTGCCGCGGCCGAGCCCGTTGCTCGCGGCTCCGATGCCTCCACCGGTGATCGCCCCGATGGCCGCTCCTTTGCCCCCTCCGGCCAAGGCCCCGATCAGAGCTCCGATGCCTGCGCCTCCGCCGGCCTTGGCGGCCGTATTCTTGCCCCGCCCGTTGCCTTTTTGGGTAAAGGGGTCGGTGACCAGGGAGAGATGCTTGCCGCCCAGATCCAACTGCGTCAGCCCTAGCGACAGCTCCGAGCCGCCGGAGAAGTGACCCGCCTCCTTGACATCAAGCACCCGGCCGAGCACCGCCGTTCCCTGCGGAGCGGCGACCATTCCATCCACCACGAGATCGCTCGCCAGGGTGGCGTGGAAGGCGCTGTTGGATTGCGTGGATCCGCTATCCAGCGTTTCCGTGATTCTTACCGGAACCACCGTGCCTGCCGCCAGAGTTACGGTCTTTACCACCGGCGGGGGCGGCGGCGGCGGGGGCGCCGGCGGGGGCACAGTCTTCACCGCCTCTTGCGGCGGTGGAGGGGGTGGGGGCGGCATCGCCGGCGGCGGCGGAGGCGTATTGCTGGCCACGTGTGGGTGGCGGGGCCGCACGGCGGGCGGCGTTTTTCTCGCGGTCGAAGGCGGTGCGACGATCAGGTTGTTCACTACGGTCTTGACGCCGGGAATGGTGGCCACATCGGCCGCGGCCATCGATCGGGATGCGTCGTTCTCGACCTTGCCGCTGAGCGTCACAACCCCGCTGGCGGTCTCCACAGCGATCCGCTGCCCCTGCAGCGCCAGTTCCCCTCCGAGCTTCGCCTCGGCCGCACTGGTGATCTGGCCGTCGCCGGGCGGGGGCGGCGCGGCGGGCTGCGAGGAGGCCGATGGTTGTTCACCGGGTCCGCTCGGAGCGCTGCTCTTGCAGCCGGCCCCGGCTGCCAACAGAGCGCCCAGCGCTGAAAGCGCGGCGCAGCGAAGAAGCAACCGATTGTTGGTCATACGGGTCATACGATCGATGGTCATACGAATTCCGGTCATACGAATTCCTCAAAAACTCGAGATCGCCAGTGGAGCATCGCCGGAGCCCAAATTCCCGACGGCCGAGCGCCCGGCGGGCGCACCGCCGCCGGGGAATACTCCCGCTACCCTATCCACGACGCGCCAGGCGACTTTCCAACCGAAGCGCCAGCCCACGCGTCAACCCACGCGTCAGTGGTCCGCATCCGTTGGACGGGCTGTCGGAAGAGGCTGTTAGGCGGTAATATCATTTTATTATCGCAGTGATCGCATAAACCCCGGCTGTCCCCTGAAGTCTCTGGCAGCGCGCGGCAAAGTCGACGCATCTTATGGATGCCGGATCGCCTGGACGATCCGATGCGCCCGGCTGCAAGGCCGGAAAAGCATTTGCCGCCATCCCGGTCCGGAGCGCTGCCGACCCATGCAAGGAGAGCGCCGGCCAAAGCGAGGAGAGCAACGAAATGACCCACGATAAACACGACGACGGCAGCAGTTTCGGCTGGTTTCTTGCCGGCTTGGGTATTGGCGCAGCCCTGGGAGTTCTTTTCGCTCCAAAACCCGGGCGCGAAACCCGCGAGGAGTTGGCCGAGGGAATGCGCGAGGGCGGCGAATACCTCCGCCAGCAGTCGCGGGTGGCCGCCGAGCAGCTAAACAATCTGGTCGCTACCGGCAAAGAACAGATGAGCGACTACGTGGAAAAGGGTAGGAAAATCGTCGAGCGCGGGCGCGGCCAGATGGGCGAATATGTGGACTTGGGCAAGCAGAAAATGTCGGAGCACGCCGACCGGGTGGCCGCCGCCATTGACGCGGGAAAGCAGGCGTATCAATCCACCACCGGCAGTGGCGAGCGCTCCTAAGGAATAGAATCGGAGTCGAAAGCCGGACCCACAATGCAGAATGTTTACTTCATCGTCTTTACGGCCTTCGTGGCGGTTGGCGTTCTGGTGCAGGCCGCCGTGCTGCTGGGCATCTTCCTGGGAGTGCGCAAGGTTCAGGCCAGGCTGTTGCCTTTGATCGACTCGCTGCACACCGAAGTCCTTCCCGCCGCGGCCGAGGCCCGACAGACCCTCCGCGACATGACTCCGAAGCTCAAGACGATCGCCGCGAATTTGACGGAGGTATCGTCCGAGCTGCGGATCACCTCGAATCGCGTCGGCGACACGGTTCGCGACATCATGGCCCGCACCCGCGTGCAGGCCGCGCAGGTCGACGGCATGATGGACTCGGTTCTGGGGCAGGCGGCGGCGATCGGCAGTGGAATCCAGCAGGCCATCAGCATCCCGTGCCGCCGTCTCAACGGATTGGTGAATGGAGTGCGGGCCGGGGTGGACGTGTTGCGCCGCAAGACTCCGGCCAGCCACAGCGAATCCGACGCGGATCTGTTCGTTTAGCGATCGCGCCCAGCGCGGGGAGTGCGAAGGCCGAGGATTGCTTAGGACCGCGGCCCCGGTTACAGGATCCAGCCGCCGCCCGCCACCTCGTCTCCCTCGTAAAAAACCGCCGCCTGACCGGGGGTGACCGCGCGGACCGGCTGGTCGAAGCGAACCTCCGCCTCCTCTCCACGCATCTCCACGGTGGCCCACGCCGGCTCATGCCTATGCCGGATCTTCACCTGCACGCGGATCGGAGTTTCCGGCGCCGGGATGGAGATCCAGTTGATTTCTCCGGCTCGCAGGGTGGTCCCACTCAGTTCGCTCTCCTCGCCGACCTCCACTCGATTGCCTCGCGGGTCGATGGAAAGGACATAGAGCGGGGTGGGCGAGGCAATGCCCAGACCCTTGCGCTGGCCGACGGTGTAGTGGTGAATTCCGCGATGACGGCCTCGGATCTCCCCTGCGGGCGAAACGAATTCTCCCTCGGTTTCCGGGAGGGACTCCCCTTGCTCGCGGAGGTAATCGTCGATGAAGCGTCTGTAGTCGCCGCCAGGAATGAAGCAGATCTCCTGGGAGTCCGGCTTGTCGGCCAAGGCCAAGCCATGGTCCCGGGCCAGGCGCCGCACCTCGGATTTCGTCAGATCGCCGAGAGGGAAGAGCGCGTGGGAGAGCTGTTCCTGGGTAAGGCCGAAGAGAAAGTAGGTCTGGTCTTTAGCGGTATCGGCGGGCCGCTTGAGAATCCACCGCCCTCGAACCCGATCGTAGTGGCTGCGCGCGTAATGTCCCGTGGCGATTCGCTCCGCCCCGATCTGGCGGGCCGTGGTGAGCAGTTGATCGAACTTGATGGAGTTGTTGCAGCGGCTGCAGGGAATCGGCGTCCGTCCGGCCAGATAATCCCTGACGAATGGACGCACCACCTCCCGCTCAAAAGGCTCCTGGTGGTTCACGACGTAATAAGGAATGCCCAGCGCCTCGGCTACGCGCCGGGCGTCATAGACGTCGTCGAGGGAGCAGCAGCGGCCCTGGGTTCGCGGCCCCTGGGTTCGCGGCTGAGCAGGCTGCTCCGGGCTCCCTTTTGGCTCCCCGTGCTCTCCGTCAAGACGCCTCTGATTCCACAATTGCAGGGTCAGCCCGACCAGGGAATGTCCTGCGGCCTTGAGGATGGCGGCGACCGTCGAGGAGTCCACGCCGCCGGACATGGCCACGGCAATCGTCGGCGCTTCAGTAGTCTTTTCCGCTTCGGGCATCGATGCGCAGCCCTTTCCGAACGATCCGCGCTCTAGGAGTTTGTTGAAAACAGATTTGTGGCCGGGGCAGATCCAATTCCTTGGGGTAGCTCGATTGACAGGCGCTCATCCGGTTGCGCCTCGCTCGGCGCGTTTTTCAACAAACTCCTAGCCGGGCAGTCCTCCGGTGAAGTCGCCGGGCTCCAGCGAACCCGCATCGGCCCCTGCGCTAAAGGGCGGGTATGCCGGCGGATACAACTCTCCGGCTTGAGGATTGAGGCGACAGCCGGCGCAGCCGTTCCACCTGCTCCGGAATCAATTTCGCGGCGAAATCGACATCCTCTTCCGTGGCGGACTTTTGCAGACTTACACGGATGCTGCCCCGGGCGCGCTGGGGGGAAAGGCCCATGGCCATGAGCACATGCGACGGCTCCGTGGCGCCCGAAGCGCAGGCCGAGCCTCCGGAAACCGCGAGGCCCTTCAGATCGAGGGCGATTACCAGAGCTTCTCCCTCCAGGCGATCGAACCAGAGATTGGTTGTGTTGCAGACGCGCGGCGCTCCCCATCCGTTCACCCCGCAGTCCTTCACGCGGTCCAGGATTGCCTGCTCCAGCCGATCGCGCAACGCAGCAATCCGTTCCGGCGCATGGTCCCGAAGGCCCTCCACGGCGATCTCGGCGGCCTTACCCAGGCCCACGATGCCGGGGACATTTTCCGTTCCGGCCCGGCGCCGGCGTTCGTGAGATCCGCCGATCTGGAGCGGCTCGAGGGCCACGCCGGAGCGCACAAACAGCGCTCCCACGCCCTGCGGCGCATGCATTTTGTGGCCGGAGATGCTCAGCAGGCCGCAGCCGATCGCCTTCGTATCGAGCGGGATTTTGCCCGCGGCCTGGACCGCGTCGGTGTGGAAACTGACGCCGGTCTCCGCCGCGATCCGGCCAATCTCCTCTACCGGTTGCATCACTCCAGTCTCGTTATTGGCCGCCATCACGCTGATCAGCCGGGTTTCCGGCCGCAAAACCCCGCGCACATCGTCGGGGCTGATGCGGCCCGACCCGTCGACCGGGAGCACGGTGACCTCCCTTCCCCGCTCGCACAATTTTTCCGCGGTGTGCAACACCGCATGGTGCTCGACCGAGGTGGTGATAACGTGGTCTCCAGGACGCGCCAAGCCGAAAAGGGCAAGATTGTCGCTCTCCGTTGCCCCCCCGGTGAAGACGATTTCCGAGGCGCGACAATGGAGCATTCCGGCCACGCGCTCGCGCGCGGCTTCCACTGCCGCGCGCGCCTGCTGGCCTTCCCTGTGAATCGAGGAAGCGTTGCCGAACCGCTCCAGAAAAAAAGGGCGCACCGCCTCCAGCACCTCGGGGAGCAGAGGCGTGGTGGCATTCGCATCGAAGTAGACTCGCCGCATAAATCCCTCGCTTTCGATTCTAATTGAGTGCGCCGGCCCGGACCGAAAAGACATGGCGGGGGCGAGCCCCAAATCCCTCCCGGCCGCGAAAATCAGCCGAAATCCGCGAAAATCGTTATCTGCGGAAATCTGCTACGCTTTCACCGCAAGCGCGAATGCGCTTCGGAGGCAGGCGTGAAGGAAAAATTTCCCGGTATCGGCTGCCGTCACCGGCTTTCCCGGTTGGCGGTATTAGTCTGTGCAGTGACGATCCTGGCCGGTTTGCCGGCCATGGCGGCGGATGGGCCGCCGATAGCGCCATCGCAGGTTTACGGCCGAATTCTCAACGAAGTCGAGCGCGAAGTGATCGGCGTGGCCGAAGCCATGCCGGCCGGCAAATACAACTTTGCCCCGACTAGCGGCAACTTCAAGGGCGTCCGCACCTTTGCCGAGCAGGCCAAGCACATGGCTTCGGCCAATTACAACTACTTTTCCGCCCTGGGATTGAAGCCGAACCGCGATGTCAAATCGATCGACTCGCTTACCTCGAAGAGCGACATCCTCCAGGCCCTCAAGGACTCCTTTGCCTACGGCCGGAGTTCGATCGGCACGATGACCGCGCAAAACGCATTTCTGAGCTTGGGCAAGAACGGCGCGACCCGCGCCGGCATGGCGGCTGCGGCCATCGTGCATTGCAACGATCACTACGGACAGATGGTGGAATATCTGCGGATGAACGGGTTTGCGCCGCCGGCCACCATGTAGCGTTTTAGGGCGGCGGAAGGCCGCCATGGCGGTTGGAGGCGGAGTCCGCCTGCGCTCCCAATTGCGCTCCCTGCCCTGAATAATCGATCGTCTCGGTCGGGAGCGCCGCCCGCCGTCAACGCGCGGACAGGGGCAGGTATTTCTGCGGATATTCGGGACCGATGTACTCGGCGCGTGGGCGGATCAGGCGGTTGTCGTCCAACTGTTCAATGACGTGCGCGGCCCAGCCGGCGATGCGGCTCACGGCGAAGATGGGGGTGAAGAGATCGAGATCGATGCCCAGCATGGTGTATGTGGAGGCGGAGTAGAAATCCACGTTGGCGTTGAGTTTTTTCTCGGCCAGGATATAGGTTTCGATCTTGCGGGACATCTCAAACCACTGGCTGTCGCCGGAGTCTTTGCCTAACTGCTCCGACATTCTGCGCAGATGGGTCGCGCGCGGATCCTCGGTGCGATAGACGCGATGGCCGAATCCGGAGATCTTCTTTTTGCCCGCCAGCATCGCCGCCACATAGGCCACCGGATCCGCGTTTTGCTGCCGGATTGCGAACAGCAGGCGCATGACCGACTCATTGGCCCCGCCGTGCAGCGGCCCTTTGAGCGCGCCGATCGCCCCGGTGATCGCAGAATGGATGTCGGAGAGGGTGGCGGCGATGACGCGGGCGGCGAAGGTGGAGGCGTTCAGCTCGTGGTCGGCATGCAGAATGAGCGCGAGGTCGAAGGTCTTTGACGCGGTATCCGAGGGCTTCTCGCCGGTGAGCATCCACAGAAAATTCGCGGCGTGGCACAGCGAGGGATCCGGCTCGACCACGCTTCGGCCCTTGCGGATGCGGTCGTAGGCGGCCACGATCATGGCGATCTGCGACGTCAGGCGGAAGCTCTTGCGCACATTGGCGTCGTGGCCATTGTCGTTTTCATCGGGGTCATAAAAGCTGAGCGCGGAGATGGCGGTGCGCAATACCTCCATGGGGTTGGCGGAAGGAGGAAGGGAGCGCAGCAGATCGACGATCCTGGGGTCGAGCGTTCGTGCGGCGGCCAGCTCGGCACGGAAGCCGGCCAGTTCCTTCTCTGTGGGTAAGCGTCCGAACCAGAGCAGATAAGCCGTCTCGGAAAAGTTGGATTTATTCGCCAGTTCGTGGATGTCGATCCCGCGGTAGGCCAGAACCCCCGCGTCGCCGTCGATCCAGCAGATGCCGGAATTTGCGGCAACCACACCCTCCAATCCCTTGCCCGTTACCGCAGTCGCCATGCCGTTTTCCTCCAACTCCGGGAACGACCGCCGCTTGCGCCGTCAGGGTCCCTGTAGCCGATTGGAACCCGAAGGCAGGGGGGCCGCACATCGGTCATTCTCAAGTTATAGCGCAGGGTTGAAACCATTGTCATGCCGCCGGTTCCGCGCTGGCCCGCGGCGGGTTGGAGAATCTCCGGGCGGAAGGGCGCAATGTCCACTTCGGCGGGGGCGCCAAGCAGAGTTCTGGCCGGGGAGCGACCGCTGCAAAGCGGCCGCGGTTCGCAGGAATGGAGCGGACGGAAAGCCGCTCGATCGAATCGAGATATGCGGCGTCGAGGCCGCGGCTGAGGAGGGCCAGCTCGCGCAGCGCCTGGGGGTTTTCCGGATCTTCGGCCGCCAGCATACCGGCCTCCGCCCAAAAGGCCTCGCGCATGGCGCCTCCGAGCTCGAGGACGAGCACTCGATAACCGGCCCACGCCAGATCGGGGCGCGCTCCAGGGCGCGGGAAAGACCAATTTGCCCTCCGCCGGCTATGACTACATCCGTCCCATCCACGTCTACACTGTAGGATGAAGAATGCCGCCGTCGGAGGGTCGTGCGGCGGCTCTTCCCCCACTCCGGCCGCGTTCGAGCATTCTCAAGGTTCCTGGACCCCAAACCAGATACGCCTCCCCGGCGCTAGAAAGGCAGTGGCGATGAGCGATGAATTGGAAGTCGTCGAACGTACCCATTCCGGGATTTTTATCGTGCTCGTTTTCTTCGCAGTCGTGGCCTCCCTCGGGGCCCTCATCTGGGCCTACACGCTGCAGAACCGCATCGCGCAGGAGCAGACGCAAATCGCCGCCGCCGAGCAGCAGGAGAATGACAAGGTGGCCGCCAGTCTGGCGGAATCCGACGCCCGCTTGCGCGCCACTACCGCCGCGATGGCCCAGAGCGTGGGGATGACGCAGAAGCAACTGGAAGCCCGGGCCAGTGACCTGCTCCGGAGGCAGCAGGCCGATGCCGCCCGTCTGGAAAGCGAGCAGGCGCAGGCGCGGCAGCAGATCGGCGCGGTCTCCGGGGAGGTGAGCAACGTCAAGACCGATGTCGGCGGAGTCAAGACGGACGTCGCCCAGACCAAAACCGAGCTGCAGAGCGACGAGGCCCAATTGCGCACTATGACCGGCGATCTGGGCGTGCAGAGCGGGCGGATCGCCACCAATGCGCAGGAACTGGAGGTTCTCAAGCACATCGGCGACCGCAACTATTACCAGTTCACTTTGCACCGCGGGGCCAAACCCACGCCCCTGGCCGGGGTCTCCCTCCGGCTGAGAAAGGCCGATCCCAAGCACGCGCGATACACCATGGATGTGGAAGCCGACGATCGGAACATCGAGAAGAAGGATCGCGGCCTGAACGAGCCCGTGCAGTTCTATACGGGCAAGAACAATCTTCTCTATGAAGTGGTAGTCAACAACGTAGAGAAGAACATGGTTTCGGGCTACCTGGCGACGCCCAAAAACGCCCCCCAGCAGAGCACCCCCTGACCGGCAGCCGGAGACCGGATCTCCGGGCCGAGTTCCGGCCCAGTTCCCCGGCCCAGCCCCGAAGATGGGCGAATGTCCAATCTGCGGCCGGAGCGCTTCTTTTATCGGTATTGCGCCGGTATCGGCGGAACCCCGCCGGGCCTCCCCGCAGGCTCAGCGGGGCACGGGAATCGACAGGTTTCTCTGATGGACAAAGGAAACTACCACCGCCGCCGAACGTAGCGTGTTCCAGGTCTCTTTCGAGATGGCGAAATTGAATATCTCCAGACCCTCCACGCTCTGACCCGGCTGGAGGGTCAGGTCGGGCTGAATCGGATCCGCGCGCATTGGGGCCAGATCCGGATAGGCTTGAATGACCCGGTCGACATCCTCCTTTCCCGCCGCCGTGCTCACCTGCTGCGAGCCGTCGGGCAACGTGATGGACTCGGATATGTCCGATAAAAAGAGCGGGATATCGGTCTGATTGCGAAGCCGCACACGCTCCAAAACCAGAAGCTGATCGTACGACTCGTTGCTTCCCTGCATCCCCGTAGAGCCCTGCCCGCCGCTGATGACGGTATGGGTGGGATACAGATCTACATGCAGGACCTCACCGGTGGCCACCGGTGGCCTTTGAATCAGGTAGAAATAGACGGCCATGGCCAGAGTTAAGACGGCGGCGGAGA
>JAJYZK010000420.1 GCA_021799945.1 Acidobacteriota bacterium | reverse complement strand
CACGGCGCCTCCCGCACCCGGCCGCGCACGGCCGCGGCCGCGCGCGGGGACAGGAAGGCGTGGAAGACGAACGACCAGCCGAATTGTTCCGCCTCTGTGCGGTAGCCGGTTTCCGCAACGAAGCGGCCAAATCGCTGGTTGGTGACCGGGAAGCGGTCCATGAGGAATGCATCCAGTGTGATCGCGCGCACCGGCCCCTCGCCATCGTCCGGGAATGCCTCGGCATTCTCGGTCCCCATCAAAAAAGAGCCGCCCGGAATGGGAAGCATCCCGGTCGCGAACTCCGGCGGCAGCGCTGCGGAATTTCCCGGCGCGGGCAAGTTCGCCGCGGGACCGCCGGCTTCGGCCGGCCGGCCGGATGCCGGGGCGCAGCAGGTCTTCGTTTCGCTTTGCGCATTCCCGGACCGCATTTCCGCCTCTCGACTCCTGAGCGCTTCCACGGAGGACCCTCCACTCGGCCTTGGTTGCGGACCCTGGTCGCGCGGAAGAAGCGCGCCGTCTCAATTATGGCAGCAGATCCTATGGCAGCAACTCCGGGCGCGGCGTCCCCGGCGTTGGACGCCGACGCCGGCGGAGCAATCCAGGAGTCCAACCAGAGAGCCCAACCCAGGAGTCCAACCAGAGAGTCCAAATTGACAAGGGCAATTTTCGAAGGTTAGGCTCGGGTTGCCGCGAAGCAGGGCCGGATTCCGGCGCGAATCAACGATGCCCGCCATTACTTCATCCATCCCCGGGTCGCCGACGCCCGGAACGCCGGCAGCCGGAGAGGGTGGCGGCGGGCGCAGGGCGGCGATCGCCCTGGTCACCAGCCTGTTTTTCGCCTGGGGATTTCTGACCGTCCTCAACGACATTCTCATCCCCCACCTGAAGGCGATTTTTACTCTAAGCTACGCCGGCGTCATGTTGGTGCAGTTTGCCTTCTTCCTGGCCTACTTCCTGCTGGCCCTGCCGTCCAGCAGCCTGGTGAAGTTAGTGGGCTACAAGCGGGCGATGGTGATCGGGCTGGTGACGATGGGGCTGGGAGCGTTGCTGTTTGTGCCCGCGGCCGGCCTGGTCTGGTATCCGCTGTTTCTGGCCGCGCTTTTCATCCTGGCCTCGGGCATGACCATCCTGCAGGTTTCGGCCAACCCCTACATCACGCAGTTGGGATCGCCGGAGGGGGCGTCCAGCCGGCTCAATCTGGCGCAGGCCTTCAACTCTCTGGGAACCATGCTGGCCCCGCTGGTGGGCGGCGTCCTGATTCTGGGCCGAGCGGCGAGAGGCGCCTCGTCGGTCAGCACGCCGTACCTTTGGTTCGCCGGCGCCCTGTTTGCGCTGGCTGTCCTGGTCGGACTGTTCCGCTTGCCGGCGATCGGGGCCGCGGAGGCCGATGCTCCTCGGGCAGAGGGGCGGACGGCGCTGCACAGCGCATGGCGGGCGCCACACCTGGTTCTGGGGGCGGCGGCCATCTTCGTCTATTGCGGGGCGGAGGTTTCCGTCGGCAGCTTCCTCATCAACTTTCTCACCCAGCCGTACATCGGCGTTGCCAGCGAGGGCCTGGCGGCGCACTATGTTTCGTATTTCTGGGCGGGCGCCATGCTGGGACGATTTGTCGGCTCGGCCGTTCTGGCCAGAGTCGCCTCCGGCAAGGTGCTGGGGGCCAGCGCCCTGATCGCCTCCGACCTGGTCTGGACCACCATGCTCACCACCGGACACCTGGCCATGGGCTGCATCATCCTGGTGGGACTCTTCAATTCCATCATGTTTCCCACCATCTTCGCGCTGGCCGTGGACGGGCTGGGACCATTGACGAGCCAGGGGTCGGGAATCCTGATCATGGCCATTCTGGGCGCGGCGATTCTTCCGCTCTCTCAGGGGGCGCTGGCCGACCGCATCGGCATTCACCATGCCTTCGTGCTGCCGGCTCTCTGCTACCTGTATGTCGCGTTTTACGGCCTCAAAGGCTGCCACCACCCCGATCTCCAACTGACGGCCGCGCGGAGCGGAGGCGTGGAAGGGTGAGAGCCGATGGAATGGCCTTGCTGTAACTTCCGGAGTGAAACCATGATGCGGATGAACCCAAGAAGATGCTGTCGCCTCCTCGCGGTTTTGCTGGCGCTGCCGCCGGCCATGGGACCAGAGGCGATGAGCCAGATTGTGGGCAGCCAAAGCGGGCAGGCGGTTGCGCCACCCTCGCCTGCCGATTGCGCAAAAATGCAGCAGGAGTTGCTCGACTGGCCTAACCTGGGGCGATATGGGGCGGCGGACGCCAGCCTCGGACCACCGGCGCCGGGGCAGGATCGGGTGGTGTTCCTGGGCGACTCCATCACCGACGGCTGGAATCTGCAGGAGTATTTTCCCGGCAAGCCTTACGTCAATCGCGGCATCAGCGGGCAGACGACTCCGCAGATGCTTATCCGCTTCCGCCAGGATGTTGTGAATCTGCGGCCGAAGGCGGTGGTGATTCTGGCCGGGACCAACGATATCGCCGGCAATACCGGCCCCACCACGATGCAGGCCATCGAGGACAACTTTACTTCCATGGCGGAGCTGGCCAAAGGCTCGGGAATCCGCGTCGTGCTGGCCTCGGTGCTTCCCGCCTACGACTATCCATGGCGTCCGGGCATGCAGCCGGTGGAGAAGATTGCCGCGCTGAATGCCTGGCTCAGGGCCTATGCCGAGGCCCACGGCCTGGTGTATCTGGACTATTACGACGCGATGCAGGACTCGCGCCATGGGCTGCCCTCGTCGCTAAGCGCCGACGGCGTGCACCCCAACCCGGCGGGATACAAAATCATGGCTCCCCTGGCCGAGCAGGCGATCGGCCAGGCTCTCCGGTAAGCGGGGACGGCCGTGCGCCGGCAGCCGGGGCGGGCTTCCACGTTGTTTCTAGACTTCGGGCGCGTGGAGGTCCATGCTGAAGTCCGCGTTGAGATCCGCGCTGAGATCCCGGTTGCGGCTCTCCCGGATGGTCATCAGGCCGGCCAGG
>JAJYZK010000419.1 GCA_021799945.1 Acidobacteriota bacterium | reverse complement strand
GTGAGGCGTGAGCCAGCGCTTCCTCAACCTGATCAAGCACGGCGCAACGGCGGAGATCGCCTCCGCCGCGGAGGAAGACGCGTCGCTGGTTGAAAGCAGAGACGCCCAGGGCGTCTCCGCTCTTTTATGGGCGGTTTACAGCCGGCAGCCGCTGATCCGGGATTTTCTCCTCAGCCGCCTCGCCCATCTCGACATCTTTGAAGCCTCCGCCGTGGGCGACTGCGCGCGTCTGCAAGCGCTCTTGAGCCAGGATGCTTCGGGCGTATATCAAACCTCGCCCGACGGCTGGGCGGCCCTGCACCTGGCCGCCGCCTTCGGCGGCGCCGCCGCCACCTCGCTGCTGCTCGAGCACGGCGCGCACGTGCATCGCGTCTCCCGCAATCCGCAACGCAATCAGGCTTTGCATGCCTGCGTGACCATCAGCCAGGATGCGGAAACGGCGCGCATCCTGATCGCGCAGGGGGCGGACGTGAATGCCGCACAGACCGGGGGGTACACCCCGCTGCATCAGGCCGCGGCCAACGGAAATCCGGAACTGACCCTGCTTTTGCTGGAATCGGGCGCCGATCCCGGCAAACTGTGCGATCGGGGCAAATCGCCTCTGGACTACGCCCGGGAGCGAGGCCATTCGCAGGTGGCCGACTTGCTCGCCCGCCGCTACATGCCTTCGTAGTTCGGTCCTCCGCCACCCTCCGGAGGCGTCCAGGCGATGATCTGGTAGGGATCCATGATGTCGCAGGTCTTGCAATGGAGACAGTTGGCGAAGTTGACCTGGATCTGGCGCTCCTCCGCGGTCTCCATCATCTCGAATACCGCTGCCGGACAGAAGCGTTGGCATGGGGCGCCAAACTCCTCCACGCAGCGGCGGCCGCAGAGATCCGTGTCGCGGATCACCAGGTGCGCGGGCTGGTCGTCGTCATGCCGCGTGCCGGAATGATAGACGTCGGTGAGCTTGTCGAAAGCAACCTGCCCGTCGCCCCTCGCCGGACCGCGCGCGGCCTCGATGGCTTCCCCGCCGGCCACGGCCCCCAGAGGCCGCATCTTTTTGTAACCGGCGCTGTTCCTTAGATCCGCGCCCGGGATTCTTCCGCCCAGCAGATATTCCAGGCCCCCCCGGACGATTCCGGCGGCAAGACCGTTCGCAAAGCCCTGGTGAAAATTGCGAACCGGCGCCAGCTCCTCTTGGATCCAGCTCGCGTCCACGCGCCGTTTGTACTCGCCCAGAGCGGCCTCGCGCCAATCGCCGGCGAGCAGCGCATCGAAAACGGTCTCCGCCGCCAGCATTCCGCTCTTGATGGCCAGATGAATGCCCTTCAGCCGCTGGGAGTTGAGAAAGCTGGCCGAATCCCCCAGAATCATCCAGCCGTCTCCGGCCAGCCGCGGCATGGTGAGCCAGCCGCCATAGGGAAGGGCCTTGGCCCCGTAGCGCACCATTCTGCCGCCGGACAGGATTCGCCGCGCGAAGGGGTGTTCTTTGAACGATTGGAAGACGTGGTGCGGGTCCAGGCGCGGGTCCTCGTAGTCCAGGCCGACCACATATCCAACCGAGACCGCCGTCTCAGAGATTCCATAGAACCACGCGCCGCCATACTCCCGCGAGGTGAGCGGATAGCCGAGCGTATAGATCACCTCTCCGGGCGCCACGCGTCCCGCGGGGATCTCCCACAGCTCCTTGATGCCCAAGCCATAGACTTGGGCATGGTTCGGATCCTCCAACCGAAAGCGCTCGATCAACTGGCGGGTGGCGGAGCCTCTGGCCCCTTCGGCCAGGAGGGTGACCTTCGCTCGCACCTCGTAGCCCGGCTCGAAATTCGACCTCCGTTGCCCCTGCTTATCGACTCCCTTATCTTCGGTGCGCACTCCGGCGACGCCGCTCTCGGTAAACAGAAGCTCGCTGCCGGCGAATCCGGTGAACACAGTGATGCCCGCCTCCTCGACCTTGGACCCCAGCCATTTCACCAATCGATTGAGGGAGACAATATAGTTTCCGCGCTCGCGCAGGGGCGGAGGCATAAACGGGAGCCGGAGGGCCCGGGTCGGCGTCAGGTAGCGCAGCGACTCCCCCGTCACCCGGGCGTCGAGAGGAGCCTCTTTTTCAAAATCCGGCAGTAGCTCGCGCAGGGAGCGCGGATCGAGCAGCGCGCCGGAAAGGCAGTGCTGGCCAATCTCCCGCGATTTCTCGAACACGTAGATGTTGTCTTTGGAAAGAGGCGGGGCGCTCGCGCCGGAGCGGGCCAGCGCTTCGTTGTGCGCGTCGATCTTCTGGGCGAGACGGAGGGCGCAGGCCAGGCCGGCCGGTCCCCCGCCGACGATCGCCACGTCCGCCTCCAACTGCGGCCGCTCGATCCCCTCGATCGCCTTCCGGAAATGGATCATCGGGCGAGCATCGTCAGGCCTTGGCTTTTCGAATCTCTTCCGTGAGCAGGGGAACGAAGTCGAAGAGATTGCCGACAATGCCGTAATCGGCGATCTCGAAGATGGGCGCCTCGGGGTCTTTGTTGATGGCCACGATGGCGCCTGCGCCTTTCATCCCGACAATATGCTGGATGGCGCCGCTGATGCCGATGGCGATATAGAGCTTCGGCGTCACCGTCTGCCCGGAGCTGCCGACCTGCCGCTCCATCGGCAGCCAGCCGTTGTCGCAGATGGGCCGCGATGCGGCAATCTCGCCGCCCAGAACCCTGGCCAGTTCTTCGGCCAAGGCGAGATTTTTCTGCTCCTTGATGCCGCGCCCCACCGCGACGATGGTCGCCGCCTGGGTAAGGTCCACGGCCTGTTTGGCGCCCTGGAAGACCTCGTGCGGGGTCACCCGAAGGCTCTCCGCCTCGGCCGCGGCGACCTTCTCAATCGGCGCAGGAGAGGCCGCCCGCGGCGCCGGGCGAAAGCTGCCGATCTGCACGGTCGCCAGCCATGGCGATCCGCCCACAAAGGCTACGTCCGCGAGAAACTTGCCTTGAAACATCTGGCGGGTGAACACGAGA
>JAJYZK010000418.1 GCA_021799945.1 Acidobacteriota bacterium | reverse complement strand
GAGCGCGTCGGGCGGCGGCCTGACGACAAAGCTGGCGCCGTTCAGAAAGTCCACGACGCTCGTGTTGTTGTCCACGCCATCCAGGATGAAGTTGTTTTGGCCCGCGTCCTGGCCGTTGGCTTCAAAGTCACCCTTTCCTGCGCCACGGGAGCCCGCAGCGGGATCCACGCCGGCCGTCAACTGGGCGATGTATACCCAGTTGCGCCCATTCAACGGGGTGGCGTTGACCGTTCGCGTGCTCAACGTCTGTTCCACCGCGCTCGACTGGGTTTGCAAGAGCGCAGGCGCGGTGGAAACCGTGACCGTCTGCGAAGCGGCGCCCGGACTCAGGGAAAGCACAACGTTCAGCCGGTCTCCCACATTGAGCTGGATGTGTTCTTGAGAGGTTTCCTTGAACCCCGGGGATCCGGCATTGACGGTGTACGTTCCTATCTTGATGGGGGAGAATATGTAAATGCCGCTTTTGTCGGTTGTAGTCGTCAGCGCCAGACCCGTTCCATTGTTGGTCAGCGTGACCGTGGCGCCCGGGATGACCGCGCCGGTGCTGTCCTGGACGACGCCGGTAATCGTTCCTTGATCCATCTGCGCGTAAACGACTTTCGACGCCTGCGTCATGCACAGCAGGCAGAGAAGGGCGGATGCAAGGCGCATTCCGAAGAGAGCGCGCCATATAGATTTGTGGAGCTTCTTCACGTACTGCCTCCAGGGGATTCGCCATGAAGTCGATTCGTTTGTTATTTCTGTCCCACAGGGGCCGATTGCATTGCTTCGCTGGCGCTGAGATTGTCGAACTGCACCTCGGTCCAATTGCTGCCGATCGAGAACATTCCGTGGCTGTGCGCCGAGTCGGAAACCGCCGCAATCCGATGTCCGTCAATCGACGCGGAGATGGACGCGTCGGCGAAGGTAAGCTCCAGATGGGCCCACGCCCCGGGAGCTATTTTCACCGCGCCCGAGGCCAGCACGATCTCCTCGCGCCGGTAGGCGGTCGAGAGGAGCCTCCAATCTCCGCTGCTTTTGAGCAATAAACCGTAGCCGCTGGGATAAAGCGCTTTTCCATCGGCAAATACATTGGCGGAATCGATGCGGCCAAACAGGGAGGCAACCCCCGTGTTCGGGATTTGCACATCCACGGCGAGCGCGTAGTTCCGCCAATCGCTGTCTCCGGTCAACGTAAAGGGGTCCGGGAGCGGGGACCACGGGATGGGCTTATCGACAATCACCTGCATCAGGCATTTTCCGGGCCGAGACCGGCACGGCTGCGCCTCGAAGGCTCCATCCTGATCCGACAGGTAGCGAGTTGTTCCGCCGATCTTTACCGATTCGAAATCGTCCCTGTACTGAGATGGAAAGGGCGCCGGCGGCGGCGGCTCGGCCTCGCCTTTTCCCTGTCCTGTGGTCGTGGTGATGGTATAGAGCGAATCTGGATCGAGGGTCAGCGTGAAATATCCACTTTGCGGGCGCAAGTCGCTGAGATGGACGAAGGTTTTGTCCCCGTTGGTCTCCCACACATGAATCGCGGCGCCGCTCAGGCCGCCCGCCACCCGCAGCCGGACGGTCTGCGCCTGGCGCGCGTCGATCGTTTCCAGCACCGTGCTCCAATTGCTTCTATCGGGGGAGAGGAATGTAACGTAACTGCCTCCGTGCTGCAGGTAGCCGCAGGAGGCGTCATCGTAGCGCCATCCGGGCTGTGCGAACTGCGTCGTGTGCGCGGTCACCCAGATTGTGCTTTGAACTTTGTAATTGCCCGACCACGGCGTGTTCGCGTACATCAAGCCGGAATGGGGCGCGGCAAGGATCTCATAGTAGGAGGTGATCGGGCTCCATATCTCCGTTTTGGTGAATCCGCCCTCCAGATAATTGCGGTTGTAAAGCTTGGCCAACTGGCGTCCGCCCTGCGCCCAGTCGCGAGGCAAGATTGGCCCTCCTCCGCTATTCGGCTGGTCCTCGCTCGACCAGAGCGGCTTCGCGGAGACTCTGGCCTCGGCCGGCGTGCTCACAGTGTTGTAGATCCAGGGATAGTGAACGCTGAAGACCGCGATCGCATGGTTTAAAGCAGGATCGGCCGCGCTCGCGGCCACCATCGCCCATTGGCCGGCGCCCTCTCCGGGATATTCGTCGCAGCAGACAATCTTGGTCGCCAGGCCATCCGCGTCAAGAACGCTGCGCAGCCGCTTCACGTAGTCGGCATCGTACACGCGCTCATTCCAAACTCCCGTGTAGGCGATATCCAGAGAATGCGATTTTTCCGCGCCTTGCAGAAAATCGGCGACGTAGTTGGCCATGTCCTGGGAGTACAAGCGCCCATTTCCAATCCAACCGGGTGCGCCCCAGGGAAGCGAATCCAGGATGATTTTGGGGTTCCTCTTGCGCGCCTCCGACATCAGCCACCACTCGTATCCGCGGTTGTAGTTATGGTCTGTCGGCGTTCTCATCTGGCTCGGCTCCGAGCCGTCCGTGGAGTTCACATCGGCGCCGATCTCAACTTTCAAATGCTGGAGGGCCGCTCCATATCCGGGCTTGAATAGATAGTCGAGAATTTGGCTGCGCTGGGGCTCCGGGTAGTCAATGAGCAGCCGCGAAGAGGCCCCGGCGCTCACTGCGCCCAGACCATCGAAGACCGCTCCGGTCCCGGCGCCGTCGATCTGGACGACCTGAATCGCCGGGGAGGCGCTTTTGCCGCGCGCGCTCACCGCGGCTGCTCCGCACATGGTCGACAGCGCCGCAGCCAGACACGCGACCCCGAGGAGAATCGCGAACGATGCTCTGCGAGGCGGCATCCAGCCACCCGCAGCTCCACAAGCCCCATTTTCCATAGATTTCCCTTTCCCTGGAGCGCGTCGCCGGACCGCCGAGGGCTGGAAGCAATTTTCATCCATGCTTCCGTGTACGTTAACTATGCGCCGACAAACATATCTTGCGGTCACAACGGCTGTCAAGTCGGTTTTGACGGGATGGGGGCAAGCCGCGGCCGGATAAACGACT
>JAJYZK010000417.1 GCA_021799945.1 Acidobacteriota bacterium | reverse complement strand
GGGCGGCTATAGCATTTTCGGAATTGCTGTAGACCGAAGCCATGCGCTCAAGTGGCTTTTTCAACAAGAAAAGCCACCCTCTTCGGCTCTCAAAAAGTCTATATGTATTCCGAAAATGCTCTAGGAGGTCCCTCGTAGCCCGATGGTCAGTCTGAAAGAACAAATTGTATTCATCACCGGCGCCAGTTCCGGCATCGGCAGGGCGTGCGCGTTCGCCTTCGCGGCGGAGGGCGCCAGGCTGCTGCTGGCCGCCCGCCGGCGCGAGCGGCTGGAGGCGTTGCGCTCCGAACTGACCGCCGCCGGCGCAAAACACCTCCATTTACTGACCCTGGACGTGCAGCAGCGGACGGAGGTGGAGCAGGCTTGGAACGCTCTTCCCGCGGAATGGCGGTCCATCGACATCCTGGTCAATAACGCGGGACTGAGCCGCGGCCTGGACAAGCTCCACCAGGGCAGCATCGAGGACTGGGAGGAGATGGTCGACACGAATGTGAAGGGTCTTCTCTATGTGAGCCGAGCGGTGATTCCGGGAATGGTCGAGCGCGGGCGGGGCCACATTCTCAATCTTGGCTCCACTGCCGGCGACATCACCTACCCGCTGGGCGCCGTCTATTGCGCCACCAAAGCTGCGGAGCGGGCCGTCAACGACGGCATGAGGCAGGATCTTTTAGGAACGCCGGTGCGGGTCACTTCCGTCGATCCGGGAATGGTGGAGACGGAATTCAGCGAAGTGCGGTTTCACGGCGACCGCGATCGCGCGGCAAAGGTCTACCAGGGGCTGACGCCCCTGACCGCGGCCGACGTGGCCGACGCCATCCTGTGGGCCGCCACCCGGCCCCCGCATGTGAACATCGCGCGCATTTCCATGACCACCATCGATCAGGCAAACTCCTATCTCTTCAACAGAAAGCCGCAATAGCGCCTGACCGGATGCGCTCGGCCCCGGATGGGCTCGGCCAAAATTTTGCGCCTTCGCTCGAATCGCAGGAGTGGCGTCTACGGCAGCCGCGCCAGACGGGCCTCCACTTCGGCCAGCGCCGCGGCCAGGGCCGCGCGGCGCTGGGGATTCGAGGTTCGCTCGGCCAGGATGCGGTTCCGCATCAGCTCCAGCTCATCCCTCCGCCGCCGCTGTTCCCCGGATGCGGCGAACTCCCGCCGCTCCGCCTCCGAGAGCGCTCCCGGCGCGCCCGCGCCACCGAGAGCCGGCTCTTCGTCTTCCGCGGAGTTGCTCCTCCAGCCGCGCGCCATGGAGATATCTTAATCTACTGCATCTACTGCGCCCGCCTCCGCGTTTCCGATCGGCGCGCGGGCAGGCCTCGCAATTTGTAAGTGTAATTGTATTTGTAATCGATCCCGCGGCCCTGCGCTCCGGTTGCCCCAGGCCATAAGCCGGAGCGAGCGGAGAGAATCGGAGGTTACCTGGATACCCATTTGTCACCTGCCGCTAAGTTGGCCGGATAGGTGGAGCGCGCTCGCCGATCCCGCCGCCGGCGGCAGCCCGCAAGGGTTGAAAGGTGAGGAAAACACGGGCGAATTTGCGGCTTTCTTCTATGCCCAATTCCGGAAAATCGTAATCCACGCCGCCCCGCCGTCTCCATTACTTCCATCGAGTGCGCGGCCTATCTGGCTGAGCCGACTGGAGTAACGGATTCATGGAGTAATGCGGCCCAAAGTGGTATTGGACGGAAGGTGTATTTTCCCTACGACAGAAGGCGCATTTTCGTGCACAATGCTTTTGTAGGAGCCGCATCGGCAGTGTAGGCCCGATACGCGGTGCGAGTCAGGAGAACACGTTTTATGGGTCTCATTGCTAGCCTCTTTGGTTTTCTCTATGAGTTGTTCTTCGGATGCCGGCATGGCCGTCTGACCAGGCCCTTCACGCTGGAGCGTCGGACCTACAAGGTCTGCCTGGATTGCGGCAGGCAGATTTACTACTCGTCGGAGCGTATGACGCCGCTCAGCGCCCGTGAAATTCGCGGCATGAAGGCGGCGCAGGCCGGGCCGCTCACCGTGGTTCCGGCAGAGGCCACGGCCGGACTGCTCGCCGGAAGAGCCGGCAAATCGAACGCCGCGGCCTGATCCCCTCGGGCGCCGCACGCGCGCAACTCTCGACCGCGCGCAAAGATTCGCGCTTTGCGACTTCGGCATTCCGAGTCAAGGCTCGGGCTTTTTGGAAGTTCTGGAAGGCTTCCTACTGCTCGCTCGGGCTTTCCCCGGCTCCCTCGCCCGCCGGCCGCCGCTCCCACCCCGCTAGCGCCATATAAGATCAATATATTCATACGGTTGCATGGCAAAAGAAATCGCGAGCCAGCTACAGTATTCTGGTGGATGTGGATATTGTTGGACGCCGGACCGGCCTGTTCCGCGCGGGGGGAGAAGACCGCGAACGGCGGCCCTGCGTCGAGGCAGGCGGCCGGTGGGGGCCGCAGCGGACCGCAAAACTTCTGGGAGTCTGCGCGCCGATTGCGCTGCTGGCGGCCGGATGCGGCGCGGCGCCTTCCGCTTCCAGCGCATCCGGCGGCATCGTCATCCTGGCATCCGCAAGTACGATTGATACAAATAGCGTCAGCGCGCTATCCGCCCGATTCCTTACGGGGGGAGCGGCCTCCGTGGAATGGGCGCTCGCCGGCGGGCAAAACGACGCGTCCATCGGCCAGGGGTCGATCGACGCCAACGGCGTATATACTCCTCCTCCGCTGATCTCCCAGGACGCCATCGGCGTTACGGTGAAAGCGATTCTGAAAGGCGATCCGGCAGTCGTCGCAAGCTATTCGCTCACCGTCACGCCGGGTTTTGTCCAGGCCCTTGCGCCGGAAAACGCCACCATCGCCCCCGGGGGCGCCCTGCGGGTGAGCGGGGAGATTTCCGAAGTCAATTCCGGCGCAATGCGCTGGTTCGTAGCCCCGTCTCCGAATGGCGCGGGCGCCGGGCCCGCCTACGGAACGGTGGCGGACCTGGGCTGCCGGCATTCTGCGCAGGCCTACACCCAGTGCCGCG
>JAJYZK010000030.1:7847-14460 GCA_021799945.1 Acidobacteriota bacterium | reverse complement strand
GAAAATTTTCTCTCATACCGCCGTTCCTCCGCCGATTTCCCTATAGCCGCGAAAGTGGAGGCGTACGGCGAGTTTGTCCGCCGGCATCGGGAGTTTCTGGTCTTTGGCGAAAAGAACTATCCCGAGGACTGGCTCCTGCCGAAATTAGCGGCCGATGGAGCGCGAATCGAGACGCTGGGCGACTTTCCGGCGATCTATCGCGACAAGACGCTCTTTCTGGTGACGATGCCCCCAAACTAGCGGGGAGACATGCACAGCGCCAACGCCTCAGACGAAGAAATGTTCGCGCCGAAGGAGCGCCTGTAGAATCGAAAGCCAAAGGAGATCTTCCGTGAGACCGACGCACAACCCCAGGACGCTCCTAGCCGCAACCGGCTTGCTGCTGGCTCTTTTGCTGGCCATCAACTGGCTTTGGCCCGGCATGGGGGTCCACGGGATGCGCGGGGCCTCGGCGCTGGCCGCGGTGGCCGACATCTATCCCGATCCCGGTGAGGCGCAGACGGACCTGAAGAGCGCGCTGGCCCAGGCAAAACGCGAGCGGAAACGGGTGATCGTCGATTTTGGCGGCAACTGGTGCATCGACTGCCACGTTCTCGATATCTATTTTCACGATGCGCAGAATCTGCCCCTGCTGCAGGACGGTTTTGTGCTGGTGCGCGTGAATATCGGCGAGTACGACCAGAATCTCGATCTGGCCGCAAATTACGGCATTCCGCTGAAGAAAGGCGTGCCGGCGCTGGCTGTGCTCACCGCGGATGGCCGGCTGCTCTACAGCCAGCGGGGAGGCGAATTCGAGGCCATGAGCAGGATGGACTCGGCCTCCGTCACCAGCTTTTTGACCCGGTGGAAGCCACAGAGGTAAAAAAGCTTCCCATCTCGTCCTGACCCGTCCCGCGCTCCGGATTGCCGGCGCCGGCCGCTACGGCCATGGCGGTCCCCCCGGATAGAAGCCCGGTATGCGAAATGCGCGATACAAGTTGGTTTGCGTAATGTGCATTTCCCATACCGTCTGCGGCGTGCTGTCCGGAGTAACTTCGAACACATAGGATTCGGGCGTGCCCGAGCCCACCTCGCACAGGTCGTATTCCACGTCGCCGTTGGCCATCCCCTCGGCATTTCCTCCGTAGCTGTTGTACAGGCCTGGCGGCAGAATCTGGTGGAAGGTCAGGGTCGCCGTTTTGGCGCTTTCATCGATCTGCCAGACCGGCACCGTCGAGTAAAGACAGGGGGGCGCTCCCGCGCTGCCGCAGGTCACGCCGGTGGGGAAAACCCGGTCGTCTCCGTTGTCCATCACGCCCAGAGAAAAGACCCCGGTGGTATTCGTGCTGAAGAAAGACGGGCCATGCTGGGCATACTGCCAATCCGTGGGGCTGACTCCATTCTTCAGGGTGAACGTCCCCTGGTAACCGAGATACCAGAGAATATTGCCCGCTCCCGTGCCATTGGCGTAGTTCACCTTAACGATCCAGTTCTGATGCCGGATGGAGACCAGGATGTTCCCGTCGTCGGGCGAGTACAGCACGGCGTTGCTGTGCGTCCAGTCGGGGAAATTCATGGGGTGCCGGTTGGGGTTCAGATGATTGAACTCGTTCCAGGCCCAGACCGGCTGCAGATTCTGGTCCAGATCGACCACCACGTCTCCCAAAACCACC
The DNA here is from genome assembly GCA_021799945.1 of Acidobacteriota bacterium. Classification (GTDB taxonomy): domain Bacteria; phylum Acidobacteriota; class Terriglobia; order Terriglobales; family Acidobacteriaceae; genus PALSA-350. The sequence goes on along the minus strand of JAJYZK010000030.1, from coordinate 12,808 downwards.
TGTGCAGGCTCGTTGGTCAACGCGGGCGTGGTCGTCGACGACAACCCCATCAAGGTGTTGGAAAGAACCAACCAGTGACCATTGGGCAGGGGAGTCACGTCATGGTGAAAGTTCTGCAGCGTCACGTTGCACTCATTACAGGTGGCCGAGGCCAACTCCTTGTTCAGCGTGGCGATCGAGATTTGGCGGACCGTATCTCCGGCCAAGGTGACCTCGCGAATCAGGTTGTAGCTCGGCGGCGGGGGCGGACCGCCGAGCGCCGCCGACGAGATGGGGCCGATGACCATGAGCAGATCCCCGTTGGGCAGCATCTTGACTCCGTCAATCACGATCCGGGCGCCATTGTCGGGGTCTGCATAGGTCCAGAGCACGTTCCCGGTTAGATCCGTCACCAAAAGCCCGCTGGGATTGCCCAGCACGGCGTCCAGCATCTCCAGGCCCGGCTGCGGGGTCATCCCCGAACTGGCGCCGGCGGTCAGGGTCGGAACCATCCAGGACGGCACGGCCCCCGTAGTGAAGGTGTGATCCACGTCATGAGCCGTGACGCCATTTGTGAAATTCACGGTCGCCTGCATGTGGTACGCCGTGCTGGCCAGCATGCCCGCCACATAAATGGAGACTTGCCCGCCTGCGGTCTGCGCCGACTGCGTCCAGGTCGTCTGACCGTAACTGGTGGTTGTTCCGAAGTTCACCGTCATGCTCCCCGGAAAGGGCAGCGTCATGGTGTACAGGGCCACCTGCGGGTTGTTCGTGCCGGTCACCTGTCCCAGAGGCATGGCCGAGGAGATTCCCGAGAGCTGCATCGTCTGCGGGGCCCCGGCGGGAACATTGGTGAAATCCAGATTGAGAAGCGCCGATTGCGCGGCGGGAACCGAGGCCGTCACCGGATTATAGGTCGCCAGAATGTCGCAGCTCGCCCCCGGCGCAAGCTGCGCGCCGCAGCTTCCGCCGGGCGCCGCAAAGAAATCCGGGCTCCCGCTCACCACCGGATTGAGATAGAGAATTCCGGCGCCGGTGTTGGTTACCGTCACCACCGGCTCGGTCCGAGCATTGTTCACCAAGTCGTTGCCGAAATCGTAGATCGAAGCGCTGAGGGAGGCATTGGCGGTCGGCGCAATCGCCGAGGATACCGTCACAAAGGCGAGGGCCGAATGCGACAGACTCCCGGACGCTCCGGACGACGCTCCGGTCAAGGTGATCGTCGCCCTGCCCTCCAGGGCCTGCGGGCTCGCGGCGATGTTGATCGCCTTGGTCGATCCCGGAGTGAGGGAAAGCGTGGACGGGGTCGCTTGGAGCCCGGCGGGCAGCCCGCTCAGGGTCACTGCAACCGGCCCGCTGAAGCCGTTGACCGCCGAGGCGGAAACGATCAACTGCCCGGCCGCGCCTCCGGCGCTCAAGGCCAAGGAGGCCGGCGTCGCCGTCAGGGTGAAATCCGGCTGGGAGGCCGCGGTGTTCACCGTCAAGGACTCGGCCGCAGTGTGCTGGAGCGCCCCGGAGGCTCCAGTCACGGTGAGGACCGTCGTTCCCGGATGGGCGGAGGAGGCCACGGCCAGGTTTACCTGCTGCACCGATCCCCCGGTCAGGGGAAACGTCGTCGGCGAGGCCGTAACCCCGGCCGGGAGCCCGCTTATCGTCGCGCTGACTGTGCCCTTAAAGCCGTTGCGGGCCAACGCCGTCACGGTGAACTGCGGGCTCGCGCCACCCACCAGGGCCTGAATGGCGGGGGGAGAAACGACGAGCGAAAAATCGGCCTTGCCGCCTCCACAGCCGGAGACAAGGGCCGCCAGAAGCGCGCCAAGAAGACCGGCTGCGATGTTCAGAGCGGAGGCCCCGGAGCAGGGTGGACATATTCGGGTCTTCATTCCGGCGACTCCCCTAAGAATACAGAGAAAGCGAGGAAGGCCGCCGCGTCCTCCGGGAGAAACGGGCGAGCTGCCCGCCGGCGACGGCGGTCGGATCCTCCGCTCCCTCAACCGAACATCATCTCACGCTGAGAGCGGCCGCCGAACCGGAGCCGAACCGGCGGTGGCTCGCCACCGTGGCTTCATGTAACCTTCCATCGTAATGAATCGCGGCCTCCAGACATTCCGGCGCGCGCTGGTGAGTATGTTCTCCCATGACGTTATGGGATCGGCGAAGGCTGCCGCCTTCTCAGCGATGCTGTTCCTGTTCCCCACTATTCTGGTGCTCACCACGTTGATCGCGCTCTCCCCGGCCTCGGACACTCTGCGCGGAGAGGTGCGCGCGGGGCTGGCCGACCTGCTCCCGCCCGACACCATCACACTGTTGCAGATTTATTTCACGACGAAAAAGGCCCGTTCCGAGCAGGCGGTCGTCTCGGCCATCGCGGTGAGCCTGTTCGCGGCCATGGGCGTCATGCTCTCGCTCATGGAGGGCTTCCGAAGGGCCTATGGTCTGCCCCGCAGGGATTGGAGTTTCTGGATCGAGCGGCTGATCGCCGTGGCGATGATTCCCTGCTGCCTGGTGCCGATGGGCTGCGCAACCGTCCTGGTCGCCTTCGGGCATCAGATTGAAGTCTGGGTGATCTCCAACACGGATCACGCCATCGGCAAGTACGTGCTGCTGGCCTGGCGCTTCTTGCGCTGGAGCATCGGCATCAGCACGACCGTTCTGGTGCTAACCTTTATCTATCATTTCGGCTCGTCGCGGCGGAGTCATTGGAAGCATGTGCTTCCGGGCGCGCTGGGGGCGGCGACCATCTGGTTTCTCGCCACCCTGGGCTTCGGTTTCTACCTGACGCGTTTCGCCGATTATTCGGTGATTTACGGTCCATTGGGCGCCGTGGTCGCTACCCTGGTCTGGCTCTATATCGCCTCGCTGAGCGTCCTGTTCGGCGCGGAGGTCAATGCCCAGTTCTTTCCGAAAATGGAGCGCGCCCCCCGCAAATCGGCGCTCGAGCCGGCCGCAGCTTCGGCCGATGGACCCTCGTGAGTATGGCCCGGCGAATCTGCGAGTAGAATGACTGGGTGGTGGCGACACCGCCACCCAGAGTCGCGCTCCCGGGGGTTCAATGAGTCTTCCATACTTCGATCCGATTTCCGGCGAGGCTCGCCGCCGCGCCAAAATCGTTGCAACGCTGGGTCCCTCGTCAGGCCAGGAACCGGTATTCCGCGAACTCGTGCGCGCGGGCCTCGACGTGGCCCGCCTGAACTTCTCGCACGGAACGCACGAACAAAAACTGAAGCTGATCGAAATGGTGCGGAAGGTTGCCCTGGAGGAGCGCAAGCCGATCTGCATCCTGGGCGACTTGCAGGGTCCCAAGATCCGTACCGGCAGGTTGCGCAACCGCATCCCGGTGCAGCTTAAGTCCGGGCAGCGTCTCACCATCACTCCACGCGACGTGCCCGGAACCTCCTCCATCATTGCGACCACCTTCCCCACTCTGGCGGAAAACCTGGAGCCGGGAGCGCGAATCCTGCTCGCCGACGGGTTGATTGAGCTTGCGGTGGTGGCCGTACACGGGCAGGACGTGGAGTGCGACGTGATCAACGGCGGCATGCTGGGAGAGCACAAAGGCATCAACCTGCCGGGATTGGCTGTTCGCGTGCCGTCGCTCACCGAAAAGGACGAGGAGGACTTGAAGTTTGCCGTGGCCAATGGAGTGGACGCCATCGCCGCCTCCTTCGTGCGCACCGCCGACGACGTTCTGCTGGTCCGCGATCGCGTGGCGAGCTTCGGGGCGGAGACCTGGATCATCGCAAAGCTGGAAAAACCGCAGGCCATCCAGCACCTCGAGAGCATTCTGGAGGCCGCGGACGGGGTCATGGTTGCGCGCGGCGACCTCGGCGTCGAGATGCCCCCCGAAAAGGTTCCCGCCATTCAAAAGCACGTCATCCGCCGGGCCGCGGCGCATCGCAAGCCGGTGATTACGGCCACTCAGATGCTGGAATCCATGGTCGAGAATCCCCGGCCCACGCGAGCCGAGGCCAGCGACGTCGCCAACGCCATTTACGATGGCACCGACGCGGTGATGCTCTCGGCGGAGACGGCCGCCGGCAAGTATCCGGTCGAGGCCATCAAAATGATGGCGAAGATTGTGATCGAGACCGAGTCCCAGACCGTGATTTCGCGGGTTGGAGACGAGCCCAACCTGCCCCATCTGCGCCTGTCCGTGGCGGAAACCATCTGCGAATCGATGGCCCACGCCGCCGACGACCTGGACATCAGCGCAATCGCGGTCTTCACCGAGACCGGAGCCACGGCCCGACAAATCTCGAAATACCGTCCGAAGTCTCCCATTTTCGGATTGAGCAGCGTCGAGGTCGTCATCAACCGCATGACCTTGCTTTGGGGCGTGCATCCCCTGTTGTGCAACAAGCTGGCGACCACCGAACAGATGGTGGAAACGGCCGAACGGCTTCTCGAAGAGAACGGCTATGTGCGGCCGCGGGGGATTTTAGGCATCGTCGCCGGCACGCGCACCAAGGCCGGCTCGACCAACTTCCTGCGGCTTCACGTTCTAGGAGACAGCATCTCGGAGGCCGGCCAGTCGCGCGACGAGAAGGAGCAGGTGCGGGCGCGCAGCAAACTGATTCCCCGCGCCAAAAAGGCCGCCAAGCGCGCCCGGCTGGCCCGGACGCAGGCCTGAAAGGCCGCACGCCGGCCGCCTCGCGATCGTCTCTCGCCCCGGCATGGATTGCGCTGCGCCGGCGACGGGAACCTTCTGACGCACTGCTGAAGTCGTTCCGACGGTCTCGCGATCGGGCGCCTGCGGCGGCTGAGCGCGCTCGGTTGCGCTGGATCTGTTTGCGGGGTCTGGGCGCGCCGTGCAAACCCAGCCCCTAATCTGGTTTTGACCCAGCTTCCTCAAAAGGTGATCTGCAGATGGGCCGCATCCGCATTCTCGCCGATCAGGTCGCCAATCAAATCGCCGCCGGCGAAGTCGTGGACCGCCCGGCTTCGGTGGTCAAGGAGCTGCTGGAGAATTCCCTCGACGCCGG
>JAJYZK010000030.1:0-7837 GCA_021799945.1 Acidobacteriota bacterium | reverse complement strand
GCAAACTCATCCGCATCCGGGATGACGGATGCGGCATGAATCGCGACGACGCGCTTCTGTCCTTCGAACGCCACGCCACCTCCAAGCTGCGCACCAGCGACGATCTGCTCTCCATCGCCACCCTGGGCTTTCGCGGAGAGGCGCTGCCGTCCATCGCCTCCATCGCCCGCGTGGAAATGCTGACCCGCGCGGCCGACGAGGCCTCGGGAACCCTGATTGAGATCGCCGGGGGCAAGCTGCTGCGCTGCGAAGACGCGGGACTGGCGGAGGGAACCGCTCTCGCCGTGCGAGACCTTTTTTACAACACGCCGGCGCGCCGCAAATTTCTCAGGTCGGAAACCGTCGAACTCTCTCACGTAACCTCTATGGTTACTCATTATGCTCTGGCCCATCCTGAAAAGCACTTTGAGCTGCGCACTGCCAAGCAGTCGCTGCTCCTTGCGCCGCCCGTCTCCCAGGCGGCCCAGCGCATCTTTCAGATCTTCGGCCAGCAGATGCTGGAGGAGTTGCTCCCTCTCGCGGCGGAACGGATCCTGGAGCGCGCCGGTCTGCCCGAACCGCCGCCCTGGAAGCGGGAGCCGGAGTATCGTGCGCCGTCTCCGGGCGCGCTTCGCATCGGCGGATTCATCTCCAGACCGGAGTTGCAGAAGCTGAACCGCAATTCGATCTATTGCTTTGTGAACCGCAGGCTGGTGCGCGACCGGATTCTGCTTCACGCCGTGGCGGAGGCCTACCGCAACATCCTTCCCGCCGCCTGCTACCCGGTGGCGCTGCTGTTTCTCGACCTGCCGCCGCAGGAGGTCGATGTCAACGTGCACCCGGCCAAGACCGAGGTGCGTTTTCGGCAGCCCGCGCTGGTCCACGATCTGGTTCGAGACAGCATCCGCAACAAGCTCAACGCGGCGCGGCCGGCGGCGGGTTTTCTGCGGGCGCTTGCCTCCCAGCCGAGCGCGACGCCGGCGCTTGTGCCGGCGAGGGATCCCTCCACTTCGCCCGCAGGGCCGCTCGCCGCCCACAGCCCATCCCCACTCCCGGCGGAGCTGCCGCCGGAGTCGGAATCGCCGGAAGCGGGAGAGAGCGCTCCCTTCGGGTTGACCGCGCCGGCGCCGGCGCCGGCTGCCCTTCCGCTCCCCTTCGCCGCAGCCGCGGATGCCGGGCCTCAGGCCGTCTTCTCCGCGGCCGCGGGCGATGGAGAAGGCGGGGAGGCCGACCTTCGGGGACTGGCGAGCCTGCGTCCCCTGGGGCAGCTTCGCGATTCCTTCATTCTGGCGGTCAACGACGAAGGGATTTGGATTGTCGATCAGCATGTCGCCCACGAGCGGATTCTCTTCGAGCGAGTGCTGCGCGAACGCCAGGTGGAGAAGATCCAGCGTCAGAGACTTCTGATGCCCATGCTCCTCGAACTGGCGCCCGCCCAGATGGTCGCCTTCGCCGCCATCGCGCGGGAGCTGGAGGCCAATGGTCTGGAGGTCGAACCCTACGGCCCGAAGACCATTGCCGTGAAGGCGGCGCCCGCCGGCCTCGAGGGACGAGAGCTGGAGCGCATGCTGATCGAAGTCCTGGAGCAGGGGAATCGGGAGGAGCAGTCCGACAATCTGGAAACCGCGCGCACCCGCATCGCCGCCTCCATCGCCTGCCACTCGGCCATAAAGGTGAACACTCCCCTGGCCCCGGCCCGCATGGAATGGCTCCTGGCCGAGCTGGCGAAGACCGAACACCCGACAAGCTGCCCGCATGGCCGGCCCATCGTCCTGCGCTATCCTTGGAAGGACATCCAGCGGGCCTTCCGAAGGATTTAAGAAGAAGGAAAATCCGGCCTGCGGCGAGTCGGGCGCCGGGCGGGCCGATTGCCCGTTCCCGACCGCCTCGCTCGCTTGACCGGCGCTCGTAGAGCTTCCCAGGTCGGGCCCGGACGGAATCCGGATCGGGCGGCGGCCGGCGGGCGCAACCGGAACAACCGAGAACAACCAGGACAGCGAGGAGGCGGATTGACGGCGGAAGAGCTGAGAGCGGCGCGCGCCGCGCACTGGCGGCAGGACGGGCATCCACTCCTGACGCTTGAAGAGGCGATGCTCTGGCTGGAAGGGCATCCCCTGTGCCTGTTCCTGCCCAGACATCGGGAACTGCCGGCTCCCGCGCCTTCCTTCGTCGAAGCCTGCGCCGGAGCGGCCGCCCCGGCGCAGGCGAACGCGGCGGTGGAGCTAGCTCACTCCTTCGCGGCCCGCCTGATGGCCTCCGGCGCCATCGTCGGACTCAACCTGACCGGCGCAGTGGGCGAGCAGCCGGACTTTCTCGCCACACGCGAAATCCTGCCCTATATTTTTGCGGTGCGGGGCGATCGGGATTGGAGACGGGCGCCGGAGAAGTTGAATGGACGCTCCCCTTCTCCCCTGGTGCGGGATTTGTGGAGCATCGTGCAGCGGGAGGGTGGGCTGAGCCTGGCCGCGGCGCGCAGCGCCCTCGGCCGCGAAGTGACCGAGGCCGCGGCATTGCGGGGCATGAACGAGCTTTGGCAGTCCTTCCGGTTGAGCCCCGTGTTGCAGGTCTCCGGAGAGCCCGCCCTGTGGGAGCCTCTGACACTCCATTTCGCCGCGGAGCTCGCTCTCGGCGGATCCTCTTCGCAGGTCACCGCCATCTCCATCCTGGCCTCGACGTATCTTCAGTCCGTCTATGCCGCGACCGGCGAGGAGGTTGAAGTCTTCCTTTCCCCTATCGCCTCCCGTTCGCGCACGCGGGAGGCGGTGCGAGGACTTTCCGCCACCGGGCAGATTCACTCCCTGACGCTGGAGTCGCATACCTATCTTTTCCAGGATCTCTCCCTGTTTTCTCCGAAGGAAGATGGCTCGGAGAAACGGTTGAAGGCTCCTCTGGAGGCGCCTTCGCCGGCAGCCGAGGCGATAGGCCCGCCGCCCGAAGCGCGACCTCCTGCTGCGCCCCCGCAGCGAGCCGGCGGCGCCGGGTCTCAGGCCCCTGGATTCGGCGGCCGCGAAAGGCCGAGACAGAATGCAGCGGCCGCCAACCGCGATCCGCGGCCCGCCCCTCGGCCGACGCCGTCACCGGATCGATCGGCTCGCGGAGATTCCACGCGATTTGCCGCAAAGCCGACGCGCCAGTCCGGCGGCAAGACCGACCGGGCCTCCGGGCACGGAGGCCTCGGAGCCAGCCCGCGCCGGAGTGAAGACAGGCCCCGGAGGCCCGGTCGTCCAGACCGGGAGATTCCGGCCGGCCGGCGCGGATTTCAGAGCCCCGGGCGCGGAGCGCAAGATCCGCGCGCTCCCTTCCGTCCTGTGCCCGGGCCGGCGGAAGGAGCCCGATCCGGCGGCGCAGCAGACCGGACCCTCCGGAAACCCGCCCAAAATGCAGGCGCACGGCGTTCTGCATCCGACAAATCGTCTTACGGACCGCCAATGCGCGCTGGACGGTTCGGAGCGGGGGCCGGCCGTCCCCGACGCAGCGAAGAACCGGCTCCCGGCCCGGCGAGCGGCCGTCGATATGGCTCCGATTCTTCCCCGAACCGTCCATCCTCGGAACCAGCTTCGAGGCGGGGGCCGGACAAATGGAAGGGAAGACGACCCGGCGGCGATCCCGGACGGGGTGCGCCAAGCCGTTCCCGGAGTCCATTCAGTCGCTGGGCAAAGAACCCTTCCACGGGCGCCTCCACGAGTCCCGGAGCGCGTGACGGGAAGGGGCCGCAAGGGAGCTCCCGCAATGTCCGGGGCAAATACGGAAAGCAGGCGTCGCAGTCATCCCCCGGCGGAGGATCCCCGAAGCGGGGCGCCTTCGCTGGACCGGAGCGCTTGCCGGGAGATCGCCGGCCTTCTTTCCGGCGTGGCTCGCCGGCGCGGGGTATGACCAAGGGTCCGCGACGCGCCCATCCCGGCGACCGGGATCCGGACCGGAGACTCGGCCGCAATCCGAAGGACTCCGGCCGGCGTCCCCACCCGAATCGCGGCGAATCTGCAAGGCAGTCCTCCGCCGTGAAGGGCGACCGCTCCGGAGATGCGGGCAGGAACAAGCCGCGGCCTTCCCCGGGCGCCAAGCATTTCCGGGACCGGAAGCTTCGGAAGCATCGGCCGGCCGCGCCTGGATGGAATAAACAGCGCGGCGGGGCTCGGCGCGACGACCGTCCCGATCAACGGCGGCCGGAGGCGACATGAGCGGCTCCGCCTCCCGCCTGATTATCGCCATCGACGGTCCCGCGGGAGCGGGTAAAAGCACCGTTGCCTCCCGCGTTGCGGCGCGCTATGGGTTGTTGAATCTCGAGACCGGGGCCATGTACCGCGCCTTCGCCTTGCAGGCGGTGGAGGCCGGCGCCGACCTGGATAACGAGGAGGCCCTGCTGCGGCTGACCGGGGTCGAACGCATCCGTCTGGAGCCGTCGCCGGCAGGCAATCGCGTGTATTTGAACGAGCGCGAGGTGACGCAGCGCATCCGCGAAGGCGATATCGCGGCGGCCGCATCCCGGGTGAGCGTGCATCCCGGGGTAAGGAAGTGGATGGTCGCCCAGCAGCGACGGCTGGGAGCCGCGGGGGGCGTGGTGATGGAAGGCAGAGACATCGGCTCGGCCGTCTTTCCCCAGGCCGACCTGAAAATCTTCCTCGACGCCGAGGCCGGGGTTCGCGGCAAACGCCGCCAGCAGCAGACCGGGCGCCTGGGCGAGGAGGCGGAGGAGACGGTGCTGCACGAGATACGCGAACGCGATCGGCGCGACAAAACGAGAGCCGAATCGCCCCTAGCCCCGGCGGATGGAGCGATCATCTTGGATTCGACGGACCTGACGCTGGACGAGGTGGTGAACCGTATAGACGCCCTGATCCAGGAGCGGATTCAGGAGCGGATGCTTGAACAAAGCCAAAAACAAACCGGCGAACCTACCGCTCAAAGAACCGTTGGTCGGTCCTTGACGCCTTGACCATCCTCGCCCCGACTGTCGCGAAGATGGCGTGGATTCTTCCCTCCTGAGATTGCCGCTCCAGATTCAACCCTGCCCAGGTGAATGTCGCCGTGATCCGCTAGCAGCTCGATTCCGGGGCCGCCGGCGCCGATTGCGCCAGCCACACTATGACTTGGCCCGGCGCTGGAGGGAGGCAGGGGAAAAGCCGAATCCACGTCCCCGGTCCTGGCCGAGGCTTCCACATGAAAGCTCGCATTTTTCGGCAACCTGAGCGTGACGTCGCCATTCCGGTTGTGGATCTGAATCGCGCCGAGAGGAAGAGCGGTCGACACGGAAACATCTCCGTTGACATCCTCGATGTGCAAATCCCCGGTGATTCCCGTGCAGCCGATGTCCTTGGCGCTGGTAGTGATCCGGGCCGGGCCCGCACCCGCATCCAGATGCAGGTCGCCGGAGCCGAGAGTGAGACCTCCGGGCAGGCCGGCGAGATGGATCTCGGTGCGGGTGGAGTGGAAATCCACCGCCGAAGCAACATGCAGCAAGCTGGTGTCTCCGAAGAAATCTCCCTGTAGATGAACCTGGCCTCGCACGTCGGAGATGGAGACATCGTCCAGGCGGCCTTCCAGCGTCACATCGCCGGCGATGGAGCTGGCGGTGAAGCTGCCGTCGCTCAAACGCGCATAGCCGGAGGAGGCGATGTTCCCGAGCTTCACATCGCCATGGGAGGAGATGACCCGCACCGGCGCTTTACCTCCGTCCACGGTTACATCTCCATGTCCCTCGGTGATCGCCGCGGAGGCGCCGGAGGGCAACTGGATCATCAGGTCGCTGTGGCCGCTCTGGTCGCCGCCAGACTCCCCGGACTCCAGCGTTGCGATGTTTCCGCTCACGGAGAGGCGGGGTTCAAGCCGGGCAAATCCTCTCCGGGCCTCGGCGCGATCCCGGGCATAGACCACTTCGTGCGCCTGAACGTGAATCTCCGCATCCGGAGAGACGGCGACCGCGACGTCGCCGCGCTGCACAGCGATTTCGACCACGGCGCCGGCCGGAATGGCTCGGTCCAGGCTCCGCTCGGCATCGTGCTCCTCGCCGAGAAAATGATAGAAAAAATCGTCGCCATCCGGGTGAGCGAGCGCGCCCAGCTTGCGCATGCCGCGGTCGCCATAGGCGGCCACGGCCAGCAGCAGGACCAGGAAGACGAAGCCCGCATACGAGCGGCGCGCGGGGTAGGGATTTTGCTTATCCAGCCGGCGTTCCGCCAGCGCTACGATCCCGATGGCGACCAGCAGCAGAGGCCACCAGCGCGCATACCACTCCCAGAGCTGCGTCATCCGGAGTTTTCCCCCGGTCACCAGCAGCGCAGCCACGCCCCCCGCGATCAGCGCCACAGGGCCCAGCAGCGAAGGACGGACGATCCGGCGCCGGTAGCAACGCCCTCCGCGCGGCGGCCCGGTTGAGCGGCCGGGAGGAACGGGAGAGGCCGGGGCGCTCATGACGATCCCCACCTGGGGCCGGCGAATCCCGACTCACCCTCGCTTCCCTGGCTTTCCCCCGGCGCCGGCCCGGCCTCGCGAGTCACGGCCCTCTCGGCCAGCAGGAAGGCGCCGGCCAGGATAACGAAGAGCGGCCAGCTTTTGAGGAAGCTGAGGATATCCCACTGATCGAGTGCGGCGAGGATGCCGGCCAGGATGAGGAAGGCCGGCCCGCGAAGGCGGCGGATCGGAATCGACGATTTCATCTTGGCTCTCCCTCCGGGCCTTCCCGTAGCCGGCTCACCAGAAGCCAGACCCCGACGCCGAGGATGACCAGGGGCCAGCTTCGGCCGATCCACCGCCAGTGGAGCAGGCCCAACGTTTCGCCCAGCAGCATCAGGCCGACCACGATCAGCAGGATCGCTCCGACCGGCTCTTTGTCCGGCGGCCGGGGAGGCGGCGTCGCCTCCGCCGCAGGCGCCGAATACGGCTGCATCCAAGCCTCGGCCGCCGGAGGCGCTCCGGCGTTCGCGCCCGGCTCCGGCGCGCGCGGAGATGCCGGCGCGGCCGGCGCCCGGCGCCCCAAGCCCAGACGCTCGCCCAGATCGTTCAGTCCGAAGGGATTGGGCAGGGGCAGGCCATCGCGGCGGGCGCGCGCGGTCTGATACGCGTCGAAGACCTGATAGAAGATCCAGGCGCTGACTAAAAGGCCGAAGACGTCGCTGTTCTCGGCAAAATGGACAAAGATCGCGAAGAGGAAGACATGCGCGAGCGCCTTCACAAACTGCCCGTTGTACATTGCTCCGACCCCGGGAATCAGGCCGAGGAGAGCAGCCAGGGCCGGCTTCGCGCCCCCCTCGGCGGCGCCTGGACCTCCGGGAGCATGCTGCGCGTCCGGGGCCGCGCGCAGGCGGGCGGCGAGACAGGGCTCGCAATAGACGCCGCTGCCGACCCTCCTCGCGCAGAGTTCGCACATGGGCCTTCCGCAGTCCTGGCAGAAGGCTGCGGCGGGAGATCCGGAATGCTGTGAGCAGTTCATACCCCCCTCACTTCCGCCCCGGAATTTCCTTCCCGATTCTCATGCCGATTTCCCGGCCGGGCGCCGATTCCGGGGTCACGCCGCAGGGCGAAGATCTCCCGTCCCAGCGATTCGCGGAGACGCTCCACTCCGTCCACGCCGGCGCCGGCGCCGGCGCGGGGCGGGACCGAAGGTCGACTGGCCGGGGCGGGCGCATCGTTCGGTCCATCCGGCTCCTTGAAGTCACGGACGCCGACCTCCATCTCGCGCACCACCTTCAGGTTTTCGCAATACTTCGCAATCCGCTCATGCGCGGCGAAGTAGCGGCGGCTCAGGATCGCGCTCAGCTCCGCGGGCTGCGCCTCGGCCAGGTTCACAACCGCGGGCCTTGTCGATGCCGCGCGGAGGGTGACGGCCAGGGAGAAAATCGCCATGGCCACCGTCATCATGGCC
>JAJYZK010000416.1 GCA_021799945.1 Acidobacteriota bacterium | reverse complement strand
TGGCGATCTCCTCTCGCGCCTCCTCCTTCATGGTTACGTCCACGACCCGCATGGCGTCGGCCAACGGCATGTGGAAGCTATGGCCCGGCTGTAGCGGTTGGGAGCCGCCGTAAAAGATCGCGGACATCATGTCGGTAACGCAGGGAGGAATGGGCGACTCCTGATGCCGGCTAATGCCGGAGACGAGATTTTTCTCGTCCAGAACCTGTCTGTTCTGGCCCTGCATAAAGCGCAGGGTGCTCATAATCTGGCGCTTGCCTTCCTGGATCTGCTTATTGAAGCTGGTCGAGCAGCCGGTGCGGCGGTTGAAGACGGACTCGAAGCGGTCCTTGACGCGGAAAATGAGATTGACCGCGCCGATCGATTCTCCGGCAGCCGTCACGCGCTGGAAATCGCCCGCCCGGTCCAGTCGGATGGTGGCGATTCCGGCCGGAAAAACGCGCCAGTCGATGGCGTAGTTCAACGTTTGACGGGCCGGAAACGGAAAGGCGGCGGGCGGCGGGATCAGAGGAGGGGGAGGCTGCGCTCCGGCCGCAAAAATCGCAAGAGAAGCCACGAGGGCGGCGGCGACAGAACGTGGACAAAAGGTCAAAGGCTGATTCTCTCCAGATGGGAATGGCCGCGTCAGGCGCGGAGCAGAAGCCGCGCCAGCAGCGCGGCATAGACCGCGCAGGCGCCCAAGAAAGCATTGTACTCGCGGTGCTTCCAGTACAAAGCAGCAGAGAAGCCCGCCGTTCGTCCAGTGGGCGCGGCCGTGAGCCGGGGCAACAGACGCGGCACGCGCCGCGCATACTCGTCAAACTCAGGAAATCTGGAGCGGAGAAAGGCCTCCTCGCTGCGTATGGTGGGCCAATAGAGCAGAGCGAACAGGATGGCCAGGGCCAGCGCAATCCGCCGGCTATGCGCCGCGAGGGCGAAGCCGCAGGCCAGCAGGGCGGATCCGAGGTACAGCGGATTCCGGGTGTAGGCGTAGGGTCCGGCCGTCGCCAGCTCGGAGTTTTTCTTCACATAGCCGGAGGCGCAGGCCCGCAGCAGCAGACCGGGCCCGACCAGCGCGGTGCTCCACAGCAGGGAAGCGGCGCTGGGCCGGGCGATCCAAAGATAGAATGCGGCGGCGAGGAAGCCCATCGGCACGCGGATGCGCTTTGCCGTCCGGCCCCAGTCTTGCCTGAATCCGGTCATGATTTCACGCGGGCCTCCCGTCATGGGATTGGCCTGCCTTCGCATGGCGCGGAGGGCGCGGTTTGCAGGAGCTGGAGCGCGGCCTGAACCACCTCGTCCGCATCGATGGTGAGCAAGCCGGCCTCCGGAGCGTGATAGCGGCCGTGGTCGCGTCGGCTCTCCGGGTGACGAAGCACGCGAAAGGGTACGCCGAAGGGGCCGTTCCGGCGCGGCTCGGTTGGTCCGTATACGCCAACCACCGGCTTACCCAGGGCGCAAGCCAGGTGCAGCGGCCCGGTGTCGCCGGCGATCACCAGCCGCACCCTGCGGGTGAGAGAGATGAGCCGGGGAAGAGTGAGGGCCAGGGGCTGCGCCACGCCTCCGCTTGCTTGGCTCACCGCAACCGCCAGACGCGACTCGCCCGGCCCCTCGTTGATCAGCGCGCGATAGCCGGCCGCGTGCAGCGCTGCGGCCACCGCTCCATACCGCTCCGAGGGCCAGCATTTCGCTCCCCACCCCGCCCCCGGAGCGATCAACACCAAAGGGGCGCCGCCATTCTCCCGCAGCATGCCGTCCGCCCAGACCTCCGCGTCTTCGTCGACGGGCAACCAGGGCCGAACAATCTCGAGGTCCTCCCCCGCGGCCGCCCGGCAGACCTCGAGCGCCTGCTCGATGACATGAACCCCGCGGGTGGAAATTCGCTCGGGAAAGAGCAGGCGAGCCAGCGGCTCGCGCGGCGAATCCTCGCCCACCATGCGGCGGGGACTCGCCAGCCGCCCGACCAGCGCCGAACGGACCGCCCCCTGCAGGTCGATGCACAGATCATAGCGGCAGGAGCGCAGATCGCGGCGCAGCTCCCGAATCTGGCGGATCGTTCTGGGATGCAGCGGAGAGCGCGCCCATTGCTTGGAGTCCACCGGATGGATGCGATTGACCAAGGCATCCGGGCCGGGACCCGTGGAGAGCAGCGCCTGCCAGCGAGGTTCGACCGCCCAGCCAACGTACCAGCCGGGATGGGCCAGGCGCAGCGCGGTGACTGCGGGCAGGGCGTGCAGAATATCGCCCATCGCTCCCAGACGGACCACCAAGAGACGCAGTTGATCGTTTTCAGTCGGCAAATGCTGATTTTCTCACAGGGGAGGAAAGGGGAGCCGGTGGATCAAGCCTTGCACGGAGGTCGCATCCTCTTGAATTTCCAACGTAAGCTGGGCGACTTTGAGCGGCGCCGCCCGCTCCAGGATCTGGCGCAAAGGCCGGTCCAGTTTTATCGCGTCCTTCTCCGTCGTCGCCATCTCCTCGCAGCCGGACCGCCGGCAGAGGGCCGCCATCTTTTCGGCGTCGGCCGCGGTGTAGCGATGATGATCGCGGTAGATCATCCGCTCCGCAACCCGCACGCCCAGCGCCTCCAGCGCGTGGAGGAACTCCCGGGGCCGCGCGATCGCGCAGAAGGCAAGCGTCTTTTTCGCCTCCACCGGATAGCTCACGCGGCGCAGCACCTTCCAATAGATGCTCTCTCCAGCCGCATACTCCCGCAGGCGAGGCTCCAAAGCCGCATCCTCGCTGCGCAGCACCACGATGTCCGCGCGGCGCAGCGCGGCCGGGGGCTCGCGCAGCCTTCCGGCGGGAAGCAGCCGGTCGTCGAGATCGGCGGGGTGGACCAGCACGATGTCCACATCCCGCGCCAGCCGCCGATGCTGGAATCCGTCGTCCAGCAGGTGCACACGGCGCGCGCCGCCCGCGCCGCCGCTCTCGGCCAGCAGCTCGGCCGCGTACCGGTCTGCGCCGACAAAAACGGCCGCGCCGGTGGCGCGTGAGATCAGCAGGGGCTCGTCTCCATATCGCTC
>JAJYZK010000415.1 GCA_021799945.1 Acidobacteriota bacterium | reverse complement strand
ATGGCGGAGAAGAGCCAGCAGCTCCTCGGTATGCTCGAAGCCCAGCCGGGCGCCGAATCGCCCTGCCGCCGCGCGAAGAACCCGGCGGCAAAGCGCTGGATCCAAAGCCCTCAACCGGGAAAGCTCCATGGCCACCGTCTCCGGGCCGGAGCCTGCTCCGGCCGAGCGCCCGCCGCCTCGCGCAGCCCTGCCGGGCAGCAGCAGGGATGGCAGGCAGTGACGGAGCTGGCCCTCCCAATAGGCCTCTTCGTCGGCCGCAATCGAGGCGACGCGAGCCAGCTGACGGGAGATTTGCGGGTTTATCCCGGCCAGCAGGGGCAGGATCTGATGCCGGATCCGATTCCGCGTAAACGCCGGATCGTCGTTGCTTTCGTCCTCCCGCCAGCTCTGCCCGGCCTCCCGGAGCCAGGCCTGCAGGTCGGCGCGCCGGCACTCCAGAAACGGGCGGACCACGCGTCCCTTCCCCTCCCGCACGACCGCGTGGATGCCGGCCAGCCCCGAGGTCCACGCGCCCCGCAAAAACCTGTGCAGCACCGTCTCCGCCTGATCGTCCAGGGTATGTGCGGTGGCCACGACGGAAACCGAGCCCTCCTCCATCAGGCGGCGGAAAAACGAGTAGCGGAGATTGCGAGCCGCCTCTTCCAGATTTTCCCGCCCGGCGGCAGCCTCCCGAGGAGCGTCGCAGCGATGGAGGTGCAGGCTAAGCCCGTGCTCCCGGGCCAGATCCTCGACAAAGGCCGCATCCCGGTCCGCCGCAGCGCCGCGAATTCCGTGATGGACGTGAGCGACGCTTAAACCGACGCCAAGCTCCCGGCGCCGATCCAGAAGGGAGCGGAGCAGCGCGACGGAATCCGACCCTCCGGATACCGCGGCCGCGACACGCTCGCCGGGGGCGAAAAGTCCGGCGTCGAGAATCGGGGCGGGCGCGCGCATGACACGTCCATCCTATGCGTCCACGGCGTCCGGAGACAGCGACGGCGCCTCCGCCGGCCAACACTCCCGCCCGGCGGAGGCCAAGAGCAGCCTTCCCCCGCCGGGTCTGCATGCGATTCCCGGAGCCTATCTCAGTACCGGTCTCAGGAGCGGCTCCGCTGGCAATCTCAGAATCGCAGGGAGGAGCGAGGCGCCCGGAAATGCGGGTCTCCATTCAATTGCGGGCCGGCGTCGCCCCGGCCGCTTCGTCTCTCCTGCTATACTTCGGCTTCTATGCGGGTGTTCGTTATCTTGCCGGCAGCCGGTCTGGGTACGCGCATGGTCTCCGGCCATACGGCTCCGAAGGCCCCCAAACAGTTCCTCGTTCTGCAGGGGCTGCCGATCCTTGCGCATAGCCTTCGCGCCTTTGCTGTGTCGCCGCGCGTCAGCTCCATTTATGTCGCGGTGCGCAAGACGGAGACCGGCCGGATGCAGTCTCTGATCGCCGAACACGGATTCGGCGGAAAGGTGCGCATCGTTGAGGGGGGCCTCAGCCGGCAGGAGTCCGTAAGCAACGCGCTCAAGGCAATCCATGCGGCCGAGGACGACATCATCCTGGTTCATGACGCGGTGCGTCC
This sequence comes from Acidobacteriota bacterium, assembly GCA_021799945.1. GTDB lineage: Bacteria > Acidobacteriota > Terriglobia > Terriglobales > Acidobacteriaceae > PALSA-350. Next base: position 1,455 of record JAJYZK010000415.1, on the reverse strand, counting down.
GCTCATCGACACCGCAACCATCGAGCGCACCATCGATGCCGTGGAGAGGTTTGGCGCGGCCATTGTCGGGCTGCCGGCGATGGACACCATCAAACAGGTGGAGCGCACCGCCGCGGGGGCCATCATAACCGCCACGATTCCTCGCGAATATGTGGTGCAGGCGCAGACCCCGCAGGGCTTTCGCTGGCCCGTGTTGCAAAAGGCCTTCGCCGAGGCGGAGGCCGATGGATTCGTCGGCACGGATGAGGCCAGCGTGGTGGAGCGGTCGGGCGCTCAAGTAGCCGTGGTGCTGGGTTCCCCTGAGAACCTGAAGATCACCCAGCCCGGAGACCTGAAGCTGGCTGAGTTTTACCTGCGGCAGCGCGCGTAGGGAAGGCGCGGACCATCGCCCCGGCCCCGGTTACCCGGGTCATTTGGGCCGCCCGCCGCGTAAATCCGCCCGGCCTTTTGCTTCCGGCCCGGCATCCATAGAATTTAAAGGTGAGGCGGCGCTCCGATGGGGTGCGCGGAATGCGGCGCGGCTTCCGTGAGATGACGATGAATATCAGGATCGGATATGGATGGGACTCGCATGAATTTCAGGCGGGGGCGCCGCTCAAGTTAGGCGGATTGGCGATCGACCATCCGCAGGGACTGGCAGGCCACTCAGACGGCGACGTGCTGTTGCACGCCATCACCGATGCGCTTCTCGGCGCTCTGGCGGTCGGCGATATCGGCAGCTTTTTCCCACCCGGCGATCCCCGGTGGAAAGACGCCGATTCCTCCATCTTTCTCAATCTGGCTTTGGATGAGGTCCGCACCGCCGGATACCGCATCGTCAATATCGACACCACTCTGGTATTGGCCGCGCCCAAGATTGGACCGATCGCCGGCGACCTGCGGGAGCGGGTGGCGGAGCTGCTTCAGATCCCGCCCGGCGCGGTGGGCATCAAGGCCAAGACGCCGGAGGGACTGAACCTGGACCATGTGGCGCAGGCCCACGCGGTGGTCTTGCTGGAGCGAAGCGAGAGCGACGACGAACTCAAGCTGCTCGCAGCCGAAGCCGAAGACGACAATGCCGTGGATCACGTGCTGAGCGAACTGGCCAGCGAAGCCCTCGGGGTCCCCAGCCGCCGGACGACGCCCCTCCCCGCCTTCGACACCGAAGACATCACGTAGGAACTCCCCCGGCGAGGAACGGGGACCGATTTTCTCCCGTCGCCACCCATGGCGCTGACCCATGGCCGTTACCTGGCGGCCCGGCGGGGCAGGGTTGACCCGCCGGGGAGTTCGTTTTCACCACGGGCAGTCAAGCCCTGCCGCGCCGCTGCGCGGCTCCGAGTTTTCTCGCTTGCAGCCGGGTCGCCGCGCGGATAAGCTTGCGTGCAATCTCTTCACCGGAGGGTCTAGCTATGCTGCCTCCCTTTGTCCCGCATCCACATCCATTCTTTGTCCTGCCCTTTTTCTTCGGCTTCG
>JAJYZK010000414.1 GCA_021799945.1 Acidobacteriota bacterium | reverse complement strand
TGCACGGAGGCAAAAACCAGCAGCAGCAGCGCCCAGACCTTTGCTGGCGAACGAAGGAAAGGCAGTTCCGCCGGAGCTTCCTCGGCGGGCGGGAAGTGATTCGGATTGGAGAAAAAAACCATCTCGGGCAGTCAGCAGGATAGCAGCCGGCGGCCGGCGAATCCGGCGAGGCGAGCCGCGCCCGCGCCAGACCCATCCCCTTCCCGGTTGAATTATCTCGAAGGCGTGGCCGCATCCTTCCATGAGAGGGTTGCCGACTGCGGTGGAGATGCCACGGTGGATGCGGTGCACCGCGTCCGTACCGGGGCCCGCCAGCTCGAAGCCTTGCTCAAAGTCTTCGCCGACCCCTCGATTGCATCGAATTTGGAATCGAGGGCCGATGCATCGATATCCCGCCCGCCCCTCGCCGCCGGCCAGGCCGAGGCTCGGCGCGCAACTCTCCAGCCGCTCCGGGCGCCGGCGCGGGATTGGCTGCGCCAGCTCAAAAAAATCCGCCGCGCCGCCGGTCCGGTGCGCGATCTCGACGTACGGCGGAGGCTGCTGCGCGCCTGGATGCGCGACGCGTCGGGCCGGCGGGGAAAAACCCGGCCCGCATCGCCGGGGGCCAGGCGCCATCGCAGTGTTTCGAGCAATGATGCGAGCGAGGTTGCGCTCGATATTCCGCTCGGATGGCGGCTTCGGGAGAGCCTTGCGGAGCGGCGCGACACCCTGGCCGCCAAACTTTCGCGAACGATGGAGCATCGCTCCCTCAAGCTGGAGCGCCGGCGGCAGGCCTTCTTTTTCGCGGCCCGTCAGCTCTCCGGCGGGGATGCCGCCTGTCCGGCGGGGGAGGGGAGTCTGGCTCTCCGCGAGTTCCTGCGAGCGGCGGAGACAATGCCGAAGCTCTCCGCGGCGAATTTGCATCGCTTCCGCAAGGAGGTAAAGCGCGCGCGTTACCTGGCCGAATCGGAAGCGGCCGATCCGACCGCGCGGAGTTTCGCCAAGGCGCTCAAGCGGGTGCAGGACCGCATCGGCGCCTGGCGCGACTGGCAGGGTCTGTCGGCGGAGGCCGAGTCCGCACTGGGGGAGCCCGGGCAACCGATGGTCTTGGCCTTCCGGCGCCGGGCGGAAGAATGCGCCGGCGATGCGGTGCGGGCCGCGGCCAAAGCTGTGTCGGAGGCGCGCAGGCGGCTGGCCGCTGAAATGCCCGCCACCCGCAGCCGCGGAGGCCGGAGGCCACCCGGCCGGGCGGGATCGCCTGCTCCGCAAGGCCGCGCCGCCCCAGGGGCGGGAAGCGCGGCCTGATGCCGCAACCGGGGAATCCGGTAGTCTATCTTCCTTGGCGGACGGAGCTTGGCAGACGGAGCCGCCGACCCATCGGAGGCCCACCCTACCAGACGATGCAGACTTTCGCGGCCATCGATATCGGCTCCAACTCCTGCCGGCTGAAGATCGCCCGGGTGCATCAGCACCGGCTCCGGGCGCTGCACGAGGACCGCGAAGTGACGCGGTTGGGGGCGAGCGTCTTCGCCACCGGCCTGGTGTCGCCCGACGCCATGGCCGGAACCCTGCGGGCTCTCAAGCGCTTCAATCGCGCCGTCAACATGCACGGCGCCGATCAGGTGCGCGCGGTGGCCACCGCCGCCCTGCGCGAAGCGCGGAACGCGCAGGCATTCCTGGCCTGGGTGAAATCGGAAACCGGCTGGGAGGTGGAGATCATCTCCGGCCTGGAGGAAGCGCGGCTGATTCATCGGGGCGTCATGGAATTGCCGGACACCCATGGCCGGTGTCTGCTGATCGACGTTGGCGGCGGAAGCTGCGAGATTACGCTTTCCGAACGAAAAACCATCCGGGAGACGATCAGCCTTCCACTCGGCGCGGTGCGTCTGACGGAAGAGTTTCTCCCCGATTCGCCGCCCGGGGCCGAGCAGGTCGCCCGGCTGAAGCAGTTCATCGCCCGGGAGGTGCGCCGGGCGGAGCGGCGCTTTGGACCGCTGCGCCTCCCCCGGGTGATCGGCACCTCAGGAACCGCCGCCGCATTGGCCTTCGCCGGCCAGGCGATGCGAAAGGCTGGGAATTCCAAGCGCCACCGGGGAATCGAGGAGCCGCTGGCGGAGACGCGGGAGGTGCGGCGGCTGGCCGACAAGCTGACCGGGATGACCAGCGAGCAGCGGAGCAGCGTGCCGGGCGTGGGCCCGCGCCGGGCGGAGATCATTGTCGCCGGCGCCCAGGTATTCGCGGAGCTGCTGGAGCGGCTGTCGCTTCCCGGCTTCCGTTATTCCAGCCTGGGTCTGCGCGACGGCATCCTGGCGCAAATGCTGGCCGAGCGGGATGCCAGGACGAGCGCGCACCTGCGCCTCGAGAAGGAACGCTGGCGGGGCATCCTGGACACCTGCAAACGCTATGGCGTGGAGCCGCGCCAGGCGGAGGCGGTGCGTCAACACGCGGCGCAGCTCTTTCGCGGCCTGCGCGCCGTGCACCAACTGCCCGACGAGTACGAGACGTGGCTGGAGGCCGCCGCGATGATGCGCGATGTGGGGAAATTCATGAACTATCAGGGCCATCACCGGCATGCGCAATACATCATCGCCAACTCCGAGTTGATCGGCTTCGCCCCCCAGCAGCGAGCCATCGTCTCGGCGATCGCCCGGTACCTGGGTAAATCCCGCCCCGTTCCGGAGGATCGCGCCATGCGGGCGATCCCACCGCAGGAACACATGAATGTGCAGCGCGCCGTGGTGCTGCTGCGCCTGGCCGTGGGTTTGAATCAGGACCGGGCCAGCGACGTTTTGAAGGTGACCCTGCGGGTGTACCCGAAACGGATTCTGATGGAGCTGAGCCCCGGCAGAACCGGCGCGGAGCTGGAGCTGTGGTCGCTGCGGAAGGAGGCCGATTATTTCCGCGAGGTCTTTCGCCGGGAACTCCTGGCCACGCTGGCATAGATCTGACGCAGGGTCCGCGGCTCGATCAGCGAATGGAGCTGTCCGGGGAGCGCCCCGCAGTCCACTCGCGCAATCGCGCCCTTCCGC
>JAJYZK010000413.1 GCA_021799945.1 Acidobacteriota bacterium | reverse complement strand
ACGGCATGCGCCTTGATGGTGATTCCCCGCTCCCTCTCCAGGTCCATCGCGTCCAGAACCTGGGCCTGCATCTCCCGGGAGGTCAAGGCTCCAGTCAGCTCCAGGAGCCGGTCGGAGAGCGTGGATTTGCCATGATCGATATGGGCGATGATGGCGAAGTTGCGGATGCGGCTGCTTTCCATGGGGGGTGCTGGCTTGGCTTGCGGGTCGGAACCTGGGTCTGGCGGGCGATGACCGTTCGCTTGAGTCTTGATCTTACCACTCGCCCCCTGGCGCCCTTGGCCATACAATGAGGGGGTTGGGCAGCGCATTCCGATTCACGCGTTCACACATGAGCCGAACTCCAGCTCTGATCGCAGCGCCGACCATCACGCTGCTGCTATTCGCCGGTTGCGCCCCGGAAAAGCCGCCGGCCTCCACACAGACAAAGCCTGCCGCGGCAACGGCCCCGGCTCTCGCCCCGGCTGCTCCCGCGCCGAGCTCCGCCCCGCCGACCTCTTCGAAGGCGGTCGAACCGGCCGAAGATCCGGCGCTGGCGGAGTTGATCGCTTCGGTGGAAAGCGCCTATCGTCAGGGTCGCGATCGCTATCATGCGGGCAATCTGCAGGCGGCGAAGATCGATTTCGATCATGCCGTGGACCTGATGCTCACCAGCAAGTTCGACATCCAAAGCACCCCACAGCTCAGCGACGAGTTCGAGCACATCCTGGACGCCGTCAATACGCTGGAGATGGAGGCGTTAAAGCAGGGAAACGGCTTTTCGCCGAAGATCGAGCCGGCCCCCGTGGATGTCGCCAACGACGTCACCTTTCCGGTGGATCCAAACATCAAGGCGCGGGCGATCGCCGAGCTTAAGACCACGCAGTCCGATCTGCCGCTGGTGATCAACGACCCGGTGGCCAGTTACATCAATTATTTCTCCTCCCGCGGGCGCGGCACCCTCATGCGTTCGCTCGAAAGAGCGGGCCGCTACCGCGACATGATCTCGCGCATTCTGGCCGAGGAAGCGGTGCCGCAGGACCTGATTTACCAGGCGGTGGCCGAATCCGGATTCCAGCCCCAGGCGGTAAACTCGCGCTCGGGAGCGGGCGGAATGTGGCAATTCATGCCTTCCGGACCGTACGGGCTCACTCGGAATAGCTGGTTCGACGAACGTTTCGACCCGGAAAAATCCACCCGGGCCTACGCCGTGTACATGAAGTCGCTGTACGCCGAGCTGGGCGATTGGTATCTGGCCATGGCAGCCTACGACTGGGGGGCGGGAAATGTGCAGCGCGCCGTCCAGCGAACCGGTTACGCGGATTTCTGGGAGCTGTATCGCCGCAACGTTCTGCCGCAGGAGACCAAGAATTACGTCCCGATCATCATCGCCGCCGCCTTAATGGCCAAGAACCCGCAGCAGTATGGTTTGCAATCGCTGGTTCCCGACCCGGCCCTGGTCACCGACACGGTCGAAACCGACTATAGTGTGAACCTTCTCCTGGTAGCGGACATTGTCCAGGCCCCGGTGCAGGAGATTATCGCCCTCAATCCCAGTTTGCTGCGCATGTCCACCCCTGTCGATGGTCCTTTCGATCTCCATCTTCCCGCCGGCAGCTCGGAGCTCTATCAAACTCGCATTGCGGAGATTCCTCCGGCTAAGCGGAATATCTGGCGCCTGCATGTTGTCGCCCCGGGAGAGACGCTGGCGTCGATCGCGCACGACTATCACGTGAGCGAGTCGGAGATCGCCTCGGTGAACAGGATGGAGCCCACGGATACGCTCTCTGGCTCCGAATCTCTGGTGATCCCCGTGCCTCCTTCGCGATCCGCCGGCGGCTCCGGCCGGCTCACGCGTTACCGTGTTGAGCGAGGAGACACCCTGGTGACGGTCGCCGACCGATTTGACGTAACGGTTCGGCAGCTTCGCCGATGGAATCACCTCACCTCCAACCACCTGACGCCCGGGCGCAGGCTTTACGTGGCGGAACCGGGCCTGATCCGGCGCCCGGCGCGGTCGAGCCGTCACCGGCGGAGCGGAACAAAGCAGACCGCGGCGGCGCACCGAAAGAGCCCGACCGGCGCCGTCACGGCCAAAACTCCGGCAGGCGGCCACGCGGACAGCGCTTCCCTGGGAAATGACTGAAGGCGCGGCCGACCACCGATCCAACCGACAACCGACCTGGGGGAACGGACAAACACGCGCAGGCAGCGCGCGTGCGGGGCGTCAGGGGCTGCGCCACAGTTCTCTCTTGCGTTTGGTAGCTTACCGTTGCATGCTGTTGCTATAATCCGCGGCGTCGGAGTTTTTCCCCGGCGTGAGTTACAAAAGGCCGATTGAAATAGCAACCGCTGCCTTGGAGGCAATTGAATGCAGGACGAACGCAAGCTCAACGCATACAACAACAGTGAGTTTGAACCCGAGTCCGATGAGTATTCGGATGACCTCGAAGACAGCTTCGGTGAGGAAGAAGAGGAGGAAGAGGAAGAGGTAAGCATCATTGTTTCGTCGGAGGCTGATGACGAAGCGGATCTTACTCCAGCGCCGGCGAAGGGAGCTCCGGGCGAAGGCGCGCCTCCGCGGGCGGCGAAAGCAACGCAGCCGGCCGGCATGGCTCCGGCAAAGACCGCGGCAAAGAGCGCGCCCAAGGCCGCAAAGAAAACGGCGCCAAAGAAGCCCGCGGGCAAAGTAGCGGCTGCGCCGATAGCGCCGGCGGCGAAAACGGCCGTCAAAAAAGCCGCGGCGAAAAAGTCGGCGAAAGCCGGCGGAGTCGCGGTAAAGACGGCTGGCAAGAAAGGCGCAGGCGGCAAAAAATCCGTTTTGCGCAGAGGGAAATCTTCGGCTGCGAAAAAGAAACAGGCTCCGGCGAAGAAGGCCGCGGCAACAAGAACTCCCGCGAAGAAAGCCGCCAAGAAGGCGGCCGGGAAGTCTGCGGCGAAAAAGTCAAAGTCTATGACCAGGAAGGCCGCAGCCAAAAAAAGAGCGAAGAAAAAGTAACTGACGGGGCTCCATCACAGGCAAAAGAGCCCGG
>JAJYZK010000412.1 GCA_021799945.1 Acidobacteriota bacterium | reverse complement strand
TCCCGTCGCCGCGCCGGCCGGCCGGGAACGGCGGAAACGGATTTGACAGCGGGATTCCGGCAGGTACAATCTTGCCGAGAGCATCCAATCCCGCGATCAATTCCCCGATGGACACACCCTGCAAGCACTCAAAGGTTCGCGTAGTGGCGCGCGAAGAGGACGTCGAATATGTCGAGTGCCTCGCCTGCGGCGAGGTATTCGACTCCAACGAGTTCCGGGACATGGAGCTGGAAGAAGACGCAGTGCGCGAATCCGAAGAGGACGCGTCCTGAACTGTAACGGAAGCTCTGGCTCTTCGGGCAAGAGAGGGGCCGGAACTGACGAAAGTTCTGGAGCTCGAGCTCGCGCGTCTTCCAGGTTCGCGTGACCGTACGCCTGTTCTCGAGCTCCGGACTCGGGGATCCTTCGCCTGTTCCTCCCGCCCAGCAAGCGCTGCGGTAACGTAACCCCCGTCCGTCATTCCTTCGCTCTTCCGGCGCTATTCCGCCCATTGGCATGCCGTCGACATCATCCTCGACGGAGGCCGGAAGGCGATGGATGTCAGAAGGCGCTCTCAAAAAAGTGCGCGGTCTTCACGCCGGCCACTTCCGTGTAGTAAACCGACACCTTTGCCGTCTTACCCGCAGCCTTATCGAGGTTGCGTCCCGTATCCTTCGCCGCCATGTCCGTCATGTGGAAGGTCTCCCGGGCGCCATCCGCGGTCCGGATGGAGATCGTTTTGCCAGCGCGATCGATCGCGGTGATGGTTCCATCGGCCCGCTGCAACCCGCCCTTGCCCAGCTTGTCGAACTCGTGCGCGGTGTCTTTACCGCCCGCTTCCGTGTAGTGAACGGCGACCTTACTGCCGTCCTGCAGATCGTGAACCGTTCCTCGGGACGCGCTGGAAATCCCCGCCCCCGCTCGCTGCGCGCCATGCACGGTGACGTCGCTTGCGTAATGGAAGGTGTGTTCGGCGCCGTCCGCAGTGTCCACCACGACTGTTTTCGTTCCGGCGTCGATTTTTTTCACCGTGCCTTCCAGAGCGCCAGTCACATTCTGCGCGGCCAGACAAACTGGCCAGCCAATTCCGAGCAGAGCAAAGACTGTAAGACTCGCTTTCATTCCCATCCTCCTGAACCGCCAAAGATCGAGCCGCAATCAAGCCACGGTTGAGCCGGCGTTGAGCCATCTCCGAGCCGTCTGCGAGCGACGATCGAGAATACTGCAAGTTGTATCCTACAAACCCTCTTCCAATATAACTGCACGGGCGGCCCTGTCGCACAACCGCCTCAAGCGCGCCGGGAGCTTCTGTCGCGCTCAGGAGCTTCCGCAGGCCACGTCTGTAGAAGAGCGGCTGGGCTCTTCCCGCAGACCGCGCGGCGATGGAGACAGCAACTCCATGATGATGACGGCGAGGGGCGCAAGATAGAACATCGATCCCACCACCCACATCAAAGCCCCCGCGGCCGCCTGGTCATTGAGCGGAGTGATGGCGAATCGGCGCGGCGTCGCTGCATAAGTTGGATACGCCACTTTGCGCGAAAAGGTGAGCCATGCGGCGAGAGCCGTATTCACAACGTCCGCCGAAACCAGATACGGCAGCATCCACCACCGCGACCAAGGCCGGACGGGGCCCGGCCATGGCTCGATTACCGGAAACCAGAACAGCAGGGACGAGGCCAGAAAGCTCAGGTGCTCCACCTCGTGCCAGAGCGGATCCCGCAGCGCCAACTCGTAAGCCGGCGGCATGTGCCAGCCTACAAAGACCAGGACGGCCGCCGCCCAGGCGACGGGAGGGCGCAGGAATTGAGAGGCCATCCGCCGCAAAAGGCGGCGCCGAAAGAGCAGCGGCCCCAGGAGGGCTCGCGTCCTTTGCGGGAGCCCGCGCAGCAGCGGCGCCGTGGGCGACCCCAGCAGAAGAAGCGGAGGCGCCACCAGCATCAGGACCATGTGCTGCGCCATATGCAGCACCAGCAGTTGCTCGTTGAGGGTATCCAGGGGAGAAGCCAGAGCGAGCCACAGCGATCCCAGGCCGGACAAAAAACAAACCATCCGCCATGGGGGGAACTGGCGCGGCCTGGTGGTGCGGATCCGGTGGAAGCCGCGAAGATAGACGACGCCGGTAGCCATCAAGGCCACCGCTAGTTCCGGAGGGAATGGCCAGAGGGGCTCCTCCGGCGGAGAGGGAGCGATCATTGACTTGGACTTGGCTGCGGACTCGGCCGCGGATTCGGCGAGGGGTCGGATGGGTCCCGCGCCGCTCTCTCCCCGGGCGGATGCAGGGTCTCAAGAAACGCCACCAGCGCCGCCACCTCCGGCGGGCTGAGATTTTTGCCGTAGGCCGGCATATTTCCTCCGCCCTGCAGGACCTGCCGCACCAGTTGGTCGGGGGTGAGCCGGGTGGCCACCCGATCCAGGTCCGGGCCGCGCTCGCCTCCTGTGCCTCCAATCATGTGGCAGTTGCGGCATTGCTTGGCCTGAAAGATGATCTGCCCCTGGCGCTCCAGCGGAGTGGCCGAGCGGACCATGCCCGGCGGCGCTGGATCGCCGCTCCACGCCTGCATTTTCGGGCTCCAGGGCGTGTAGGTTCCAAGGCGCTCCAGCGCCCCAAAAGACACCGCCAGCAGCAGCACCGTCAGCACGGCGACGGGGCGCCGATGCCAGCTCTTCTCCCCCTGACCCGCAAATAGCGGGAGCGCGATCAGCAGGCCGATGGCTAAAACCGGGGCGATCAGCATAAAGGGCGTTTCAAAGCTGCTGGGCAGAAACGCCAGAATGGAATAGATCCACAGGAAAAAGAAATCCGGCTTGGGAACGGTGTCGATAATGGTGGGGTCGGGAACTCCATTGGGCCCGAAGGGGCCGAAGAAGACCGCGCAAAAGGCGACCGCCAGCACGATCGCAGCCGAAAACAGGAGGTCTCTCCACAGAGCTGCCGGCGTGAAGGGCACGCCGTCGGCGTGAACCATCTCCTCGTATTCCTTGATGTAGGTCTTGCGGCTGACCAGCCGGCCGGGCATCGGCCACTCGTTG
>JAJYZK010000029.1:6067-14520 GCA_021799945.1 Acidobacteriota bacterium | reverse complement strand
TTCCGTCTTTCCGTCTTCCGGCCCGGTTCTTCTAAGGCCTGGAGGCAGGTGAGAGCGCTCGCATGGAGGCATTTCCAAGCTGGGCGCAGGGCGGAGGCTGCTGGAACACTCTGCCGAATCGATCCGGATGACCCTCCGCCGCGGCTCTACGACGCCACGGCAAAGGGTCATCCGGACTCATCAGTTCCAGACAGCCCGAGCCTCGACCGGCTCGATCTTCGAAACCAGATCGGGCTCCGCCTTATCCATCTGGGCGGCAAAGCTTTCGGCCTCCTCGCGGGTATAGAACATGAATTTGTTGTACACCTCGCCCGCTCTGAACTGCTCGTACATCCACACAGTATCCGTCATTTTCGTCTCATTTCCGCAGTTCACGATGGCGGATCCGCCTTTCCGATCCAAAGACGCCGCCGGGCATCCTGCTGTCGCCGCCGATTATTTCTTGTCGGCGACGTCCACATATTCGGCGTCGATGACGCCGTCGTCCTTTTTCGGCTCGCTCTCCTCCGGACCGGGCGCTCCCGCCGGAGCGCCGGCCGCGTTCGCTTTGTACATAGCCTCCGCCATCTTGTGCGAAGCGCCGGTTATCTTTTCCAGCGCCGCTTTCAGCTCCGCCGCGCCGCCGTTGCCCTGCAAGGCGGCTTTGGCGTCGGCGACGGCCGACTCAACCTCACTCCTGTCGCCGGCGGGAATCTTCTCCCCACTCTCCCGCAGCATCTTCTCGACGTTGTAAACCATACTGTCGAGACTGTTGCGCGCCTCCACCTCTTCCCGCTTGGCCTTGTCCTCGGAGGCATGGGCGTCGGCCTCCTTGGCCATCCGCTCCACCTCCTCTTTACTTAGACCGGAAGAGGAGGTGATGGTGATCTTCTGATCCTTGCCGGTCGCCGTATCCTTGGCCGTAACGTTCAGGATGCCGTTGGCGTCGATGTCGAAGGTGACCTCAATTTGGGGCACCCCGCGAGGCGCGACGGGAATTCCGCTGAGCTTGAACTTGCCCAGGGTCCGATTCTGCGCGGCCATCGGCCGTTCGCCCTGGAGCACGTGCACCTCCACCTCGGTCTGGCTATCCGCCGCCGTCGAAAAGGTCTCCGTCTTTTTGGTCGGAATGGTGGTGTTGCGGGGAATCATGCCGGTGGCCACCCCGCCCAGCGTCTCGATCGACAGGGTCAGGGGCGTAACGTCCAGCAGCAGAAGATCCTTCACCTCGCCGGCCAGGACGCCGGCCTGGATTGCCGCGCCGATGGCCACCACTTCGTCCGGATTTACGCCTTTGTGCGGCTCTTTCCCGAACAGCTCCTTGACCAGTTGCTGGATCCTGGGCATGCGCGTTTGACCGCCGACCAGAACCACTTCATCGATCTTGCCGGCATCCAACTGGGCGTCCGCGAGCGCCTTTTTGCAGGGCTCGATGGAGCGCTGCAGCAGGTCCTCCACCAACTGCTCCAGTTTGGCCCGGGTGAGCGTCTTCACCAAGTGCTTGGGCCCGGTGGCGTCCGCGGTGACGAACGGCAGGTTGATCTCCGTTTCCAGAGTGGTCGAGAGCTCGATCTTGGCCTTTTCCGCCGCATCCTTCAGCCGCTGCAGCGCCATTTCATTTCCCTTGTTGCGCAGATCGGGGCCCTGATCCTTCTTGAACTCGTCGATGAGCCAGTCCACTACCCGCTGATCCAGGTTGTCGCCGCCCAGATGGGTGTCTCCATTGGTCGACTTCACCTCGATCACGCCATCGCCAACCTCCAGGACGGATACGTCAAAGGTTCCGCCCCCGAAGTCATACACCGCGATCGTCTCGTCCTTTTTCTTGTCCAGCCCATACGCCATGGCCGCCGCCGTGGGCTCGTTGACGATTCTTTTCACTTCCAGACCGGCAATCTTGCCGGCGTCCTTGGTTGCCTGCCGCTGGGCGTCGTTGAAATAGGCCGGAACGGTGATCACCGCCTCGGTCACCGGGGATCCCAGGTAGCTCTCCGCCGCTTTCTTGAGCTTTTGCAGGATCATGGCCGATATTTCCGGCGGGGTATACTGCTTGCCCTGCGCTTCGACGGCCACATGATCGCCCTGCGGTTTCACCCGGTAGGGAACCATCTTCAACTCGTCGCTGACCTCACCGGAACGCCGTCCCATGAAGCGCTTGATCGAATAGATCGTGTTCTCCGGGTTGGTGATCGCCTGCCGCTTGGCGACCTGGCCAACCAGCCGCTCGCCGCTCTTGGTGAAGCCGACGACCGAAGGGGTGGTCCGCCCGCCTTCCTCGTTGGGGATGACCTTCGCTTCGCCGCCTTCCATGACCGCCACTACCGAGTTGGTAGTGCCCAGATCGATTCCAATAATCTTTGCCATTGCCCTCGCCGCTCCTACTCAGGGGGCCTCTGGATGTGAGGCCTGCTGGACTCGAGTGTCGCACTTGAGTCACTTATTGTCAACCAATCTGATGCGGTCAATCGCGCGGAGATTCGCGCCGGCCAGATTTTTTTCTGAGCGGTCTTTGGCAACCTCCCGGCGAGCCTGCGCCGAGCGGCGTGAAAGGGGCGTCGAAACGGGACCGAAGGCTTGAAGGGAAGGTTCTCCTACAAAATGAGATGCTTACAGGGGGCCAGCGCCCGATCCACACCCGAAATCCCGGAGACTGTGTCGCCGCTCACGGCGCGAGTTCTGATCCGGCCCGCGGGTGTCGCCGCATCCCCCGCGGGCGTCTCTCGCCAAAAGTAGAACGGAGGCAGAGGCCCGGGTGCTCTCCGCCGGCAAGGGCTCAGGGTGCTGAAAAGGGGGATCTACGAAATTCGTGAGCGTTCGGTTACAGCCTGGCTCGGCCACATACGGAATGGCGTTCCGCGCTTGGAGGCGCAGCAGAACGAGCGGGAACACGCCCGAATTTCCGTCTCGCCCGGCCATCAGTTTTCAGGGATGGTTGATGTGGACGGCGGCGGTTCGCCGGTCGCCCATGATTTCGGCTGAGCAGCCATGGTTAGCACCAGGCGGCCGCCCTGCATAATATCTTTGTGCCGGAGCCACGCTCTCTGGAGCCGCACGCCATTCAGCATGGCGGCAACGACATACTTATTCCCAGCCGACACATTCTTCGCGACGATCGAGAACGTTTTGCCGTTGGCCAAATGCAGCGTCACTTCCGGAATCGTCGGACTGCCGATCAGATACACATCCTGCCCCGCATTCGGAAAAATCCCCATGACGCCGAAGGCATACCACGACGACATGGCGCCGGAGTCGTCATTCCCGGGCAGACCCTCGCGGCCGGCATGAAAGTTTGCCGCGATAATCTGGCGCACACGCTCCGCCGTCTTGTCCTGCCTGCCTGCCCAAATGTAGAGATACGGCGAGAGAAACCCCGGCTCATTCCCGACGTCGTACCGTCCGGGCACATCGAAAAATGCGTCCAGCCGATCGACAAATTTCTGATTGCCTCCGCACTTTTGTATCAATCCCGCCACGTCCTGCGGAACGAACAGCGAATAGGTCCAGGAGTTTCCTTCATAAAACGAGTCGCCGCCCCAAGTGCCGTGCTTCATCGCGGTAAAGTCTTTTTCCCAACTCCCATCGCTATGCCGCGGCCGGATAAATCCGGTGAAGCCTCCCGCCTCAAAGTTCGCATCCCACAGATTTTTCCAGTTCCCCGACCTCTGCAAATATTTCCGGTAGTCCGCATCGCGCCCTAATCCGCGCGCCACCAAAGCGACCTCAAAATCGTCCGCGGCATATTCCATCTGTTTCGACCCGGGCCGATCTGTGCCCTCGATAGTGACGTATCCCAGTTTTTCCCAATCTTCCAGATCGCTGCGTCCTTCCTTCAGCCCGTCCGCCGGAGAAACCTCGGCGTCCTTCAGCAAGCCCTGGTACGCTTCGCTCCAATCGATCCCCGGCAAATGCTTCACGTACGCATCGCCGATCAGCATATCGGCATTGCTTCCGCCTTGCGTGCGTCCGGTGAAGTTCCCGCTCCTCGCATCCGGATACCATCCTTCATGCCGATAGATATCCACCAGCGCCCGTACGATGTCGATCTCGCGCTGCTGCGCGATCAGCGTCAGCAGCGGCCCGGAGGTGCGAAACGTGTCCCAGATCGCGTAGAAATCGTCATACGATGGCTCGTTCGATTGCCACAGCGGATTCTCGCCCGTCAGATCCGTCGGCATCAGCATGGTGTGGTAGAGGGCGGTGTAGAACATCTGCGTCTGCTCCGGCGTCGCTCCTTTCAGCTCGACCGTCCCCAGCGCTTGGCTCCATGCCGCCACCGCGGCCGCGCGCACCCGAGCAAAATCGAAATCCGGAATTTCGTCGGTCACATTCCTCTTCGCCTGTTCCACGCTGACATAGGAGATGCCGATCTTCAAATGGACTTGCTGCCCTTGCCGCGTCGGAAAGCTCAGCCATGCGCCGGTCTTGCCGCCCGCTTCCGGACCCTCCGCTTTTGCGCCGGGATACAAATGGCCATCCCGCCATGTTCCCCATGTTTGCGCGGGCGTGTCGCTGATGGCGTAAAAGTACACTGTGTAGGGAATCGGCTGTTTGTTCCAGCCGCCCTTCACGCTGCTCGATCCGCTCACCTCCGTCGGCGACACCACCGTTACCTGCGACGTGGTCAGGATCTGGCCCTCTCCGAATTTGTTGATCTGAGTCAGGTAGTGACCGGCGTCGAACAGAATATTGGCCTGCTGCGCCGCCGGGTAGGTGAACCGATAGAGCGCCGCGCGGCTCGACGCCGCAATCTCCACGCCAATGCCATAACGCTGCAGGGACACGCGATAGTACCCGATGGCGCCCCGCTCATCGGCACGCGGAGAACCGAATCCTGCCGCGCTCGCCTCTCCAACCGTCGGCTGCACCAGGATGTTGCCGTACTTCGGGCCGCCACCCGCCCCACTCACATGCGTCTGGCTGAACCCGTTGATGTCTCCGGTTGCCTGCCAACCGGCATCGGCGGTGTTGTCTCCCACGTCCGGACCTGGCCTGATCATGCCAAACGGCGCCGCCGGCCCGGGAATCGTGTTTCCCCCGCCGTCAATCCCCAAAAACGGATCGACGGCGTTGGCAACTTGCGCGTTGAGTACGGGCGCCAGCAGCAATACCGCTCCGGCAACCATCCAGGCGCAGCGATTTCTTCTCTGCGGCGTGGTTCTGTCCAAACCTGCGTTCACTGATATTTCCCTTCCGTGGTTCGCTCGATTGCGCGTTGAAACCGTGCGGCGCTTGCCCGTGAAAAATATCAGAAAAATAGTTTCGATATGCTATCGGCATCGTAACATCCAGCCGCGAGACGGAAGAATGCGTGTTGGAATTCCGATGCCGGCATGGGAATCGGGATCCGCGCCGCCGTTGCCGATCTCGTCAAGCCCATCACGCCAACCCATTGCGGGCGATGACTTCCCGATAGAAGGCGGAACTCATCTTCGGCGTCCGCTTCTGGGTGGCGAAGTCTACATAGGTGATGCCGAAGCGGGAGGAGTATCCATCCGCCCACTCGTAATTGTCGAGCAGGCTCCACAAGAAATATCCGCGCACGGGAACGCCCTCGGTGACCGCCCGCCGGAGCTGGGTCAGATAATTCCGCAAATACATGATGCGGTCGGAGTCGTAGACGTGACCGTCCGGCGTCAACACATCGGCGGAGGAGGCGCCGTTTTCCGTGATGTACATCTCCTTCACTCCCCAAACCTGGGAGACGAGTCGGGGCAGCCAATACATGGCCTCCGGGCCGACGGTGAGCCAGGGGCTCTTCATATGCGGGTAGGAGGCCGGTGGGGGAACCAGGGCGAAGCCGCTTGCTCCGCGATCGGCTCGGACATAGGCCGGAGTGTAGATATTGACGCCGAGGAAATCGATGGGCGTGGAGATAATCTTCAGGTCTTCGGCGGCGAACTTGGGGGCCGCGGCGCCGGCGCGGGCCAGATACGCCTCCGTATATCGTCCTTCCAGGATCACCGTAATGTAACCGGCGTTGACCTCGCGAATCGCCTTCGCCGCGGCCGCGATATGCTCCGGGGTCTCGACAATGGGCACTGTAGAGGTTACGTTCTCCGCCAGGCCGACCTTCGTGCCGGGGCGGGCATGCGCGCGGATGGCCTGCACGCCCAGGCCGTGGGCCAGGACCGCATGATGTCGCACCTGATTGACCCCGGCGGGAGGCAGCCGCAATCCCGGCGCATGGACTCCGTCGCGGTAGCCGATATCGACGAAAGAGCGCATTTCGTTGAGGGTCATGAAATGCCGCACGCGATCGGAGAGATGCTGGGCGACATAGCCGGCGTAGTTGGCGAAGGCTTCGGCGGTGGCGCGGGACTGCCATCCGCCCTTTTCTTCGAGCGCCTGCGGCAAATCCCAGTGGTAGAGGGTGCAGAAGGGCTCGATGCCGGCCTGCAGCAAAGCGTCGAGCATGCGGTTGTAGAAATCGAGGCCCCTGGGGTTCGGCGCGCCGGTTCCCTGCGGGAATACGCGCGGCCATGCGACGGAGAAGCGGTAGGTCTTGAGACCCAGGTTCTTCATTAAAAGAATATCTTCCCGGTACCGGTGGTAATGGTCGTCGGCCACGTCGCCGGTAGCCCCGTGATACGTCTTCCCCGGGGTGTGAGAAAAAACGTCCCAGATCGAAAGCCCCCTCCCGTCCTCATGGACCGCGCCTTCCACCTGATACGCCGCCGTTGCCGAGCCCCATAAAAATCCGCGGGGAAAGCTCTGCGCCGACATCGGCGCGTGCGCGGGACCGCCCTGTCCGGCCGCAGGCTGGGCATAGGCGCGAGAAGCGGCGGGAAGGAGCGCGGCGGAGCCGAACAGGCGGGCAAAGGCGCGGCGCGTCAGGCGTTGGATCACGGTTTCACCTCCACGGGGAAGACCACGGAAGTTTAGTGCATTTTCTCGACGCCTGGCGCAAATCGCGAAGCGCGGCTCAGCCGCCCGCGCTTCGGATCCGAAACCGGGCGACCGAGCGCAGCATGAGCGCGACCGCACGGAGGGCAATCGCGCAAGGGTCGATGGGTCTGCCGATCGGCGGCTGCCCGGCGCCCGCGATCAATCCTCCAAGCATCCGCGCACGGGCTCCCAGGAACATCCGGGAGGGCCGCTTCTGAGATCCGCCCATTTGGGGTTGTACATAGGATTTGGCATCGGCATCAGCGCATTCACGCCGGTGCGCCACACTTGCAGCTTCCGCCGAAGGTCTTCCGCCTTATCCGAATAGCTGGAGGCGAAGTTATACTGCTCTCCAGGATCCTCAGCAAGGTTGTATAGCTCCAGATGATTGTCCTCGAAAAACTCTATCAGCTTCCAATCGCTTTCGCGGATCGCCCCGCTCGGAGTTCCGCCTTGATCGCTATAGTTGGGATAGTGCCAGTAAAGAGCATTCCGGCTGAGACTGTCGCCGCCGCGCAATATCCCGGTGATATCCATGCCATCCTGGGGCGATGGCGGATCGGGAGCGCCCACAATGTTCAAAATCGTCGGCATGAAGTCGAGCCCGGTGACGGGGACATCGGAAATCGATCCCGCCTTGGTCACGCCGGGCCAATAAACCAGCAAAGGTTCGCGGATGCCGCCCTCATACAGATATCCCTTCCCTGCGCGGAGGAGGCCGTTATCGGCAATGCGATGCAAGTTTCTACCCTGGTAGCCTACGCCTCCATTGTCGGAGGTTAGAATGACGATCGTGTTATCGGTCAGCCCGAGCCGATCCAGCAGGTCCCGCAGTTGTCCGAGAGCAATGTCCACATATTCGACCATCGCCGCATAAACCGGGTCGGGCTCGCTTTTTCCACCGTTTTTCAGCTTGTACTTATCGATTAACTGCTGCTTGGCCTGAAGAGGCAGGTGCACGGCGTACTCCGCCATATAAAGGAAGAAAGGTCCGGTTTGCGAGGCGTCGCGCATAAACCCTTCCGCCTTCGCCGTTAAAACCTCGGTAAGATAATCTTTTTCCGAGTAGCCCGCCATGCCCGGAAAAGGAAACGGTCCAAAATATCCGTTGGGAGGCCTTGGCGACCCACTTTGATCGCCGGCGATGTTGACATCGAAACCGAAGTTTTCCGGCAAATATCCATTTCCTCCCAGGTGCCATTTTCCGATTGCTCCCGTGCGGTATCCGAGCGCTTTCAACTGTTCTGCCAAGGTGGGGACGTCAAGCGCCAAATGTTTTGGCGTGGGAGGTTCGATCAAGGCCTTATTGGGATAGTACGTGCCGGGAATCCATTGCGTTAGGTGGAGTCTCGCTGGAGATTGGCCGGTCAAGATCGCGGCGCGGCTTGGGGAGCACACAGGCGCGCCTGCGTATGCGTTCGTAAACCGCAGGCCTTCGCGAGCTAACCGATCGACATGAGGCGTTTCATGGAAAGTATTTCCGTAACACCCGAAATCCTCCCATCCACAGTCATCGACCAAAAAAAAGAGGATGTTGGGTTTGCGAGGAATCAGCTTTGACGCCCCAAATGTGGTGGAGGAAGCAACCA
>JAJYZK010000029.1:0-6057 GCA_021799945.1 Acidobacteriota bacterium | reverse complement strand
CGCGACGATTCATCGGATCTATCCTCAGGGACAGTAAAAGGGTCGACCGCCCCCCCGGCGGGATTCTCTCAAAACTATACTTCGCGGAGAACTGGAAAAAGCTTGCCTCCGGTCCCCCTGCGGGCGCCTTCGGTTACGGCCGACACGGAATGACAGAAACCACAAAAAGGCGGGCCAATTCAGAGGATCAAAAGGGGCCAGAGGGAGTAGACAAAATCACCCCGGCCTTTTCCTGCGCCCTTACCCTCTGCGGCAAATCCAGGCCAGGGAAGCGCCTCCATCTTTCAGGCTGTCAGGTCGGCTTGATCTGGGGAAAGGCCGTGATGCGCAGCTTGGCCGCGGCATAGGGAACCAGGGCGATCGTCTCCTGCGGGCGATCGCTGACCGCGGGGCTTTGCGGCAGGGGATCGGCGGCTCCATCCTCACCCTCCCATGCGGGGAGCTTGCGCGCCTTGGCCTGCAGTTTGACCGGCGCGCCCCGGAGCGCAAAGGGAAACTCCGCCACGGGCGACTCGGAAACCGAGATGGAGGTGGCGGCCGCGTCCGGACCCGAGTCCGGATTCAGTTCCAGGCCATAATTCCATGGGCTGGTGGGGTAGACCTGCCAGTCGGCCGTCATTCCCCGGGTCCGCAGTTTCAGCCAGTCTTCGCCGATGCTGTAGGAAAAAACCAGGGCTCCGCGCTCCACGGCCAGCGAGTCCCGATACCAGCGCGAGGCCCGAACGGGGAGCGGAAACTCCAGCTCCACCAAGTCCCCGGCGATCCAGGTGCGTTCGATTCGGGCGAAGGCTCCCGGGGCTGGAAACCGGCCGGCTTCGCCATTCACACGGAGGTGGGCGCCGTTGGCCCAGGAGGGAATTCGCAGCCGCAGCGGAAACGCCACCGGCGTCGCCGGGCGCAGGATAAGCCGGACAGACCCGCGAAAAGGATAATCCGTCGCCATCACGCCCTGCACCTGCACGCCGCGAACCGTGGTCGTCACGCTGCAGGGAGCGTACGCGACCGCGGCCAACCCGTCGTCGGAGGAAAGCATAAAAAGGCTGGCGGCAAACTTCGGCCAGCCCTGATGAAAATTGGCCGTGCAGCAGCCGTAGTTCGGCTCCAGCCCGTACAGGTTGGATTCCGGGCCGTCCGTGGTCCAGGGCTTTTTATGCAGGCTGACCTCAATCTGATTGGGCTCCTGGTTATATTGGTGCGCCCACATATCGTCGGTAAAGGCGCCCGGAAGAGCATTGAAGGCGATCCGTTCCAGGCGGTCGGCGAGAAGCGGATCGCCGGTGACGGCCAGGGCCTGCTCCAGCGAAAACATGGTCTCCACCACGGTGCAGAGTTCGGTTCCCTGGGAGGGATCCCGACCGGCGAGATGCTCGTCGGCGGAGAACATGCCGTTGGGCAGGCCGTGGAAGCGGTCGAGAACCGCAAGCGCCTGCGTGGCGCCCTGGGAATCCTCCTCCGAGCCGGAAAGCAGCGACCAGAGCGCCGCCTCCTTGATCCCCATGGCGATGTTGACGCCGTGCGACTGCATCGCGGCATCGGTAATCGGGCCGTGCAGGACCAAGCCGATGGCTTCGGGCGTAGTGCGCCGGGTGTAGTGGAAGTCGTCGAATTCCGCCCGCCAATCGTATCCCTGCTCCCGCAGCAGGCGCGCAAGATCGAGCAGATTGCGGTCGCCGGTTCTGTTGTAGAGCCAGAAGACCGTCAGGGCCTCATCCTGCCACCGGTATTTTCCCCAGTCGCGGAGCGGGCGCGCGGGCAGCGCGCTCGCTTGATAGGCAAAATAGCGCGACAGGAGGGGAATCACGCGCGGGTCCGAACTCGCGTCATGGTATTGGGTCAGCGCCTTCAGCATGACCATGCGCGGCCACCAGTCATCGTTGGAGCGCGGCCCGATCATCCCGTTTTCCCATGGGTTGTCGAGGGTCCAGTCGAGAAATCGCTGGGCCTTCGCCTTCAGCCGGGGATCGTCGAGCAGGTAGGCGAGGGGAACGAGTCCGTCCAGAAAATAGGGGCCGCGCTCCCAGGACTCTCCGGTTCCTCCCAGCCATCCGCTGTTGGGGCCCACATCGGGCCAGGTTTCGTCCAGATGGCCGCCGAGTCCGTCGGCTTGTATTCTGAGCTGCTGTTTGAGCCACCCGGCAGGATGTATCGAACCCAGGGGCCAGGGAATCATCACGCCGCGTCGCAGCGGCGATCGGTTTGGAATCGCTGATGTGGAAGAGCCGCTTCCGCCCGAACCCGACGGGGAGCCGGCTTGTGCGGAGGCTCCGCGGGAGATGGGGGCCAAGCCGGAAAGGGCAAGCAGCCGGAGGAAGCTGCGGCGGCTGCGGAGGGGGTGGGACATCGCCAGAGTCTCCCGGATCGCCAGGGTCTGTCCCCGCCATTTTAGCAGGGTATCGGTATCTATCCGCGAACCGGCCGGCGCTTGGAGAGCAAGGTCGAAGCCAATCCTCGACCATGCTTGGATTTCGGCTACAGTTTCAGGCCACGATGTCTCGGGAGGCGCCATCCGGCTCCCGTCCGGGCCGCAGATTCAAGGCTTCCTCGATGAGGAGGCGAAACAGCCAACTGCGGAAGGCGCCTTCGCTCTCGAAATGCCGCGGATGCAGGCTGGCCGCTGCGCGGCACCGCCGCACCGCCTCCGCCGCCTCTCGCTCGCCGCTTAGCACCCGGCGGGCAAGCAATTCCAGAGAGTTGCGGCAGCGGTCGAATCGGGCGTCGAAGCTGTCGGCCTGGGCCGTTGACGCGTCCGCGCCGGCGGCGCCGCCTTTCCCGCGCTCTTCTTTGAATCCCGGGGGGAATTCCAGGGGTTGCGATTCCAGAAGCGTATGCGTAGCTCTCTTCATTGAAAATCTATCCTTTCCAACGGTTGTCGTGCGCAGGCCGGCGAGGGGTCTCGGGCGAAGACCCTGCCTGCCGCGTCAGCGGTGGAGCGAGCGAGGAGGCAATCGCCGAGACAGCGTAGCTGCTGGAGATCTCCTCTCAGCGGGCGACGCCGTGGCTGCTCACTGCCGAACCTGATAAAGTTTGTCTCCTCCGCTCCGTCCGGCTGAACCACCGCGGAGTTGAGGTTCGGAGCCGAGTGCGAGGGAATTCCGGTGTCGGGCGCCGCCGCCACAGCCCTTCGGCCCTTGAGGATGGTTATCTGGGTGGTGCTTCCATCTGTGTTCCATTCTACGCCATACGGCCTAGGTGACCCGCCTTAGGTGGCCCTGGATCTCCCGCGTCGCTCAGCGGGGAGAAGACGCGCAGATCCCCCGGGGGTCGGCCGCGAAAACGGCGCTTCCTGTTTGGTTTGCGAGCCTGGCCAGCGGGCCGCGGCCGTTCGCGTGAATCGCATTGGTCTCCATGCCCGGCATCGCTCTGCATGGTAATACGGAGCGATGCGAACGGCGGTTCCCACCAGGGACGGAGCGCCCCGGGGACCGTCTTCGGGCCACTTCCGCTTCCTAGCGCCGCAGCGTCTCCATCATTTGAGCAAAGCCGGGCAGATCCATCGATTGGGATCCGTCGGAAAGCGCGCTTCCAGGATCGGGGTGAACCTCGATCATCAAACCATCGGCGCCGGCCGCCAGGGCCGCCCGCGACATGGCGGGAATCAGATCCCTCCGGCCGGTCGCATGCGACGGATCGGCAATCGCCGGCAGGTGGCTGAGTTGGCGCGCCAGCGCCATCCCGGCCAAGTCGAAGGTATTGCGCAGTTGCGGATCGTAGGATCGGATGCCGCGCTCGCATAGCACCACCTGATCGTTCCCTCCGGCTAGGATGTATTCGGCGGCCATCAGCCATTCCTGCACCGTGGCGGCCGGGCTTCGCTTCAAGAGCACCGGTTTCGGCGTGCGGCCGAGACGACGCAGAAGCGCGAAATTCTGCATGTTGCGGGCGCCCACCTGGAGCATGTCCACGTGCTCGGCCACTCGATCGACATCCTCCGTGCTCAAGACCTCGGAGACGACGGGAAGCTGCGTCTCTTTGCGAACCCGTTGCAGAATGAGGAGCGCCTCCAGGCCCAGGCCCTGAAAATCGTAGGGAGAGGTGCGGGGTTTGTAGGCTCCTCCGCGCAGGATCACGGCCCCTGCGGCCTTGACCGCCCTGGCTGCCTCCAAGGTCTGCGAGTAGGACTCGACAGAGCAGGGGCCGGCGATCACGGCCGGGCGGCCCGCGCCGATCTCGACTTCTCCGACGCGCACCACGGTGCGCCCTTGGCGCGCCGCGCGGTCTACGAGCCTGGTTGCGGGCGCCTCCATCGGCCTCCCGCGTTTCGGGCCAGGCTGCGCCGTTTCAGTCTCCGGTTCTACGGTCGATACATTCATGGAGCGGATCTCCTTCGGGAAAAAGAGGTGAAAAAACGAAAGGGCCGCGATTTTGATCGCGGCCCCAGGATTCGTACGCTCGTATTTCAAGCCATCAAGTTCTACGATGCGCATACCCTGCCGGAGCCGCTACTGGGCGCCAGTAGCGGTAGGTAAACGAAAAGAACCGGCTGGATCTCGGCTGCATCACGACCCTCAGAGTATCGGAAATCTCTGGCGAAGGGAAGAAGGGAACTTCCCGCAGCGGACTCAAATGAATCTTTGGTGGAGCACCAGCGCAACGGCGCTGCGCAGGCGAGCCTCATGCCCATCATAGGCGCAGCGCAGGATCGGGGGTCTGGCGATAAAGTCCCGGCACATCTCCTTTTCCACCTCGGCGCCGACTTTGGGCCAGACGCCGCTGATATCCCCGACGATCACAATTTCCCGGGGGGCCAGGGCCAGCGCAATCATTCGCAAACCCCGGCCCAGGGAGCGGCTCATTTTTCCAAGCGCCTCCAGGGCCGCGGGGTCGTCGTCGCGGCCAAGCTGAGCGAGCTCTTCAAAGGTGGTCACGCCGCGGTTGGGCGCAATGTCGTTAAAGTACCGCAACCCCGCCCGATTCGATGCGCTCTGCTCCCAGCATCCGCGGTTTCCGCAGGCGCAGAGGGGACCGCCGTCCTCCACCTGCACATGTCCGAATTCGCCGGCCATTCCATTCTCGCCGCGCAGAATCTGTCCATTGGCGTAGATTCCCGCTCCGACTCCTTCCGAAACGTTCACCACCACCAGGTCGTGCAATCCATCGCTGTATCCGAACCATACCTCGGCCAGGGCGCAGGCGTTGGCGACGTTGTCAATCTGCACGTTCAAGCCGGTCGCGCGCTCGATGCGCGCTTTGATGGTGGGCACCGGCCAGCGCAGATTCGGCGCAAAGATCAGCTTCTGCAGTTCAAGATCGGTGCGGCCCGGAAGACTGATTCCGATGCCCTCGAAACGCTTCTCCCGATTGGCGGCGATCAGCCCTCCGACCGCCCGGATGATCGCCTGGATAGCCTGGCCCGCGGTTTTCGGCAGTTTGATCACGCTTTGACCGATGATCTTGCCGCTCAAGTCTCCGACCGCCACCACCATATGTTCCGGATGAATATCGAGTGCGATGACCGCTCGCTGGTTGTTGATCTTCAGGAACATGGGATGGCGTCCCCGAGGCAGCTTTCCCATCGCTCCTTCCACGATCCATCCGTCGGCAATCAGCTCTTCGACGATCAGCGAGACCGTGCTGCGCTGCATCCCGGAGACGCGGGCCAATTCCGCGCGGGAGATCGATTGCTCCCTGCGCACCAATTGAAAGAGCAGGCTGCGGTTCACCTGCCGGGGCATGGTGTTCGACGCGAACTGGCTAAAGCCGATGGGGAGCTGCTTGACGAGAACTTTCATAGTACGGCGCCCTTCCCGCATGCTTCGAATTGCGCGGCCCACGCAGGGGATGGAATTACGGACTCGGTCCTGGATTGGATAAGGGAGAGAGAAGACGGTCTAGCGGAAAGTCTTGTCACTCGGAAACCGGCGTCCCGTCCAGTCCGCGCGCCGGGCCATCGGCTACGGTTGATGCTGTGGCGCCGCGGGGATTGTCCGTGGAAATTCGATCATACCGCAGCGACGGGGAGGGGTCCCTCCGGGGCAGGGGTCTCTGTCGCCGGGCCCAAAATATCGCTTTCATTTTGTACACAGAGGGAATTAAACTGGCCGCCGCGACCATCTTCCC
>JAJYZK010000028.1 GCA_021799945.1 Acidobacteriota bacterium | reverse complement strand
CGGTTTTATACGTCGGCCAGGGGAATGGGGAGAACGCCCATCCCATTACCTTTGGCCCGGGCGACTTTCAGGTGGAGACTGTCCTTCACAGCGGACGCATTCTTGTCTCCGCCGAGAGCCCTCTGGTCGCAGGCGGCGCGGGATGGGGTCATCGCGCACTGTACACCATCCGGCCGGACGGCACGGGACTCCATCTATTTCGCCAGGATGCGTCGGCAGGCTCGGTCTGCGCGTCAGCGGAAGAACTGGAAGACGGGACGATACTGTTCGTGGAAAGGAACGGCGTGGCCGGCGGACGAGTCGGCGGGGAACTGGCGTCGATTCCGCCAGGCTCGTTGCACCGTGTCGTGATGACCGCTCCGCCATCCGTCTATGAATCTGCGCAGGAACTTCAGGCGGGAACCCTGGTGGTGGCAAGGCGGAACTCCGGCCCGTCTCCCGCAAGCCTCACGTTCGACCTGTACTCCTTTGATTTGGCCCGCAGGAGCCTCGGAGAGATTCTTTATCGGCAGTCGAAGATTTCCAGCGTTTCTCCCACCCCCTTCGTCCCGCATCCGGCGCCGCTGTACTATCCGAGCATTCTTCATCCGGAACAAAAGACCGGACGCATGCTCTGCCTCAACTCCTATATGTCGGCAGAGGCCGCGCACGGCCGCATCGCGGGACGGATTGCGCAGGTGCGGGTGATCGCGCTGGAGCAGGGAGGCCGCGAGCGCATTCTGGGGAATGCTCCGGTGGAAAAAGATGGCTCCTTTTATATGACGGTCCCCTCGGACACGCCCGTCCGTTTTGCATTGCTGGATCCCGGGGGCGCGGTGCTCCGAGCCCAGAAGAGCTGGATATGGACGCGTCCAGGCGAGGACCGCGGGTGCCTGGGATGCCATGAGAGCCCGGCCCTGGCGCCGGAAAATCGGCGGCCTCTCACGCTCACTCGCTCCGACACGCCGACTCCCGTGGGGGTCCCTGTCAGGCGCAGGGAAACACCTGAATAAGAGGAAGCAATGAAGAGATCCCGACGTCAAATCGCAATCTTGCTGGCGGCAGGAATTCCGCTCCTGGCGTCAGGCGGGGCGTTAAGCGGGCTTTCGGCGCAGACCTCCTCTGCCGTCCAGCCGCAACCGGCCCTGCCTCAGTTTGAAGATGTGACGGCGAAGTCCGGCATCCACTTCCAGCACTCATTCGGCGAAAAGGAACTGCGCACGATCCTGGAGGGGACCGGCTCCGGTTGCGCCTGGATCGACTACAACAACGACGGCCTGCTCGATCTGTACGTGGTCAACGGGCGGCATGTGGATGGCCTCACCGATCATTCCGCTCCCGATGGCGTGGAGGCCACCAATCACCTGTATCGCAACAACGGCAATGGCACCTTTACCGACGTTACGGCAGAGGCGGGCGTGCCGGGAAAAGGCTTTGGGGTGGGCGTGACCGCCGGCGATTTCGATAACGATGGCTACGAAGACCTCTACGTGACCAACTACAACTCCGCCATTCTGTATCGCAACAACGGCCATGGCGCCTTTACCGACGTTACGGCAAAGGCGGGCGTGGACAACCCGTATTTCGGCGCCGGCGCGGCCTTCCTGGATTACGACCGGGACGGACGGCTGGATCTGTTCGTGGGAAATTACCTGAAGTTTGAATCGAACTATCGGCAGTATTATTCCGCCGAACACTATCCGGGGCCCCTGAGCTATGACCCGGAGGTCAACCGGCTCTTCCACAACAACGGGGATGGAACCTTTACCGATGTGTCGCGGCAATCGGGGATCGCCGCCGAGCCGGGCCGGGCCATGGGCGTGACGGCGGGAGACTTCGATAACGACGGCTGGCCGGACATTTACGTGGCCAACGACACCATGAAGAGCTTTCTCTACCACAACAACCGCAATGGGACGTTTACGAATGACGCCTCCGATCTCGATGTGGATTACGGGCAGAATGGCGAGGCGGCCACAGCCATGGGACCGATCTTCGCGGACTTCGACAACGATGGCTGGCAGGACCTGTTTGTTTCCGATGCGCGTTACCACCGGCTTTATCACAATCCCGGCAAGGCCGGCGGGCCATTCCAGGACGTGACAGACCGGAGCGGAGTAGGCGCCGTCTCCGGTCAGTACGCCGGATGGGGAGATGGATTTTTCGATTTCGACAATGACGGCTGGAAAGACCTTTTCATCGTGAATGGCGGGCTGACCTGGCTGGTCCCCATGGAAGCCGTTTTGCTGCGCAATAACGGCAATGGGACCTTCGCGGACATTTCCAGCCAGGCCGGGGGATTCTTTAAGGAGCAAACCGTCGGTCGTGGAGCGTGCTTCGCGGACTATGACAACGATGGGTACATCGACGCATTTATTACCACGTTGAATGGCGAGGGCATCCTGCTGCATAACGACCCGCCGCCGGGAAAGCGGAACCATTGGCTGACCGTCAAGCTGGTGGGAACGCGCAGCAATCGCGACGGCTACGGCGCCAGCCTGGAGGCTGTAACCGGAACCCAGCGCCAGTATCTGCAAACGACCTCGGAGGGCGGCTACCTTTCGCAGAACGATCCACGGCCGCATTTCGGGTTGGGGCCGCACACGGAAGTGGACACCCTCATCATCCATTGGCCCAGCGGGACGCTGCAGACGCTCCACAACGTCAAGGCCGACCAGATTCTGACGGTGACCGAGCCCGCATCCACCGCTCCCGCGCCGACGGCAGGGAAGACCCAATGAGGAGGCATCCCGAGAGACGGCAACGCATGGCGGCGAGTTGGCGCAGGCTGCTCGCCGGCGCCGCCGGGTTGGCTCTGATTCTGCTCCTGGTCCCCATTGGGCGGCGCGCGCTTGCCGCGGCCTCTACCACCGCTCCGGAGCAGGCTAAGAGTTATTCCACCTCGCAGTACTTGAGTCCGGTGGCGCTGCATCTCTCCACGGATGGCCTCCGGCTGTATGTCGTCTGCGAAGACGGGGACCGGGTGCTGGCGGTGGACACGCACACCCGGCAGGTCGTGCAGCAGGTCCGGGTTGGCCACCGGCCCCAGGGCATCGCCACTTCTCCAGACGGGAAGACGCTGTATGTCTCGAATGAATGGGACAGCACCGTTACGGAGATTGACGCGGAGAGTTTCCAGGCGCGCCGCACGCTGGCGACAGGAGCGGGGCCGGTGGGAATCACCACCGACCGCGCCGGCAGGGTGTTGTACGTGGCGAACACCCGGGGAGACGACGTTTCGCTGATTGACCTCGCAACGGGAAACGAGAGGAAGCGGCTGGAGGCCGGACATTTCCCCGAATACGTGGCCCGTGCCCACAACGGCCGCCGCATTTACGTGGCCAACCTGCTGGTGCGCGGACCCTACGATCAGCCGCCGACCTCCGAGCTGACCGTGATCGATCCCGACCAACAAAAGGTGACAGCGCGGATCGTCATACCGGGAGTCATTCAGCTACGCCACATCGCCGAATTGCCCGCCGGCGCGGGCGGGGCTCTGGTGGTCCCATTCATGCGGCCCAAGAACCTGAACCCGCTGGTCCAAGTCCGCCAGGGTTGGTATCTGACGCATGGGATCGCCGTAGTGCGACCCACCTCCCAGAGCGCCGAAGGCGTGCAGAAATTTCAGGTGTCCGAAGTCCTGCTGGATGACATCGACCGCAATTATGCCGATGGCTTTGGGAGCGCGGCGACGCCGGATGGACGCTGGGCGCTGGTGACAGCGTCCGGGGCCGACATCGTTTCCGTTGTGGATACCGCGAAACTGAATCGCGCATTGCGTGCTGCACAGCCCTCCCAGCCGGAGGCGCTGGCGAATCGCCTGGATCTCGCCCGTCAGTTTGTCGTGCGGCGTTTGCGCACCGGGCGCAATCCCACGGCGGTAGAGATCTCGCCGGACAGCCGGTTCGCCTATATCGCCAACCGCATGGACGACACCATCAGCGTGATCGACATGGGAACGATGCAGACGGCCGGCATCATCGATCTGGGCGGGCCGAAGGCAATCTCCCGCTGGCGTCATGGCGAGCGCCTTTTCTTCGACGCAAGCTACAGCGAGCAGGGACAGATGGCTTGCGCCACCTGCCATCCGCATGGCGGACTTTCCGACGGCCTGGCCTGGAGCTTGGAAACACCGCAACTGGGCCGGGACGTAGTGGAGAACAAGACGCTGCTGGGGATCGATGGCACCTCCCCGTTCAAGTGGAATGGCATGAATCCGGATCTGGAAACGCAAGATGGGCCGCGCTCGGCCAGCTACATCTTCCGCTCGCAGGGATTCAGCGGATCAGAGGTGAAGGACCTGGCGGGATTTATTCTTTCGCTCCGGCTGCCGCCCAGTCCGCACCTGGCGAGGAGCGGCGAGTTGACTGAGGCTCAGGCGCGCGGGCAGGATATTTTCTTCCGTTCTCGGACCACCGCCGGTAAGTTGATTCCGCCGCAGGACCGCTGTTACTACTGCCATGCGCCGGTCTCCCACTACACTTCGCGAGTGCGGATGAATGTGGGCACGGCGACCCAGTATGACACCATCCAGGCCTTCGATGTGCCGCAACTGGAGGGCGTCGCCATGAAGCCGCCCTATCTGCACAATGGCGAGGCGCAGGACCTGGAAGAAATCTGGACCAAGTTCAACCCGGACGACAAGCACGGCATCACCTCCGACATGGACAAGGTGCAGTTGAACGACCTCATCGAGTTTTTGAAGACTTTATAAGGGAAGGCGGCCGATGATCTTCGGAAAGAAACGGGACCATCGCAGGGAAGCGATCCTGCCGAAGAGCTGGTGGAGGTGGAGCGCGGCATCGCGTTCCTGCGCGCGGCTGCTCCTTGGGCTGCTGACTTTCGCGGCGTCCGGCGCAGCGGCGCAGACTCCTCCGCTCTATACCAGGTGGGTCAACTACACGCCGGCGAATGGACTTCCGGCAGGGGAAGTATTTTGTGTGACCGTGGATGGACCGCGGGTGTGGGCTGGGACCAAACATGGTCTGGCGCTGCTGGAGGATGGCCGTGTGAAAAAGGTCTTCACCACGGCCGACGGCATGGTGTCCAACGTGGTGATGTCGGTGGCCGTGGACAAGGAGACCGGCGATGTCTGGATCGCGGCCCTGGGCGG
This sequence comes from Acidobacteriota bacterium, assembly GCA_021799945.1. GTDB lineage: Bacteria > Acidobacteriota > Terriglobia > Terriglobales > Acidobacteriaceae > PALSA-350. The sequence goes on along the minus strand of JAJYZK010000028.1, from coordinate 9,456 downwards.
GGCCAGCGTGTACTCCGCCGGGCAGTTCCGAAACTACACCAGCCTGTCGAGCGGCCTGGCCAACGATCTGGTGTATGGCGTAGCGGTGCAGGGGCGATACGTGTGGTTTGCCACCGCCGCCGGCGCCAGCCGTTTGAATGCCGATGACGGTAGCTGGTCCATTTTTAACGAGACGAATGCGCCCTTTCAGGAACCCTGGGCCTATTCCATCGCCGCGAGCAAGCAGAAGGTATACATCGCGGCATGGGGCGGCGGCGTGGTCGTCTATGACATTGCAGGCCACTATTGGAGACCCTACACCGATCCCGATGGCGAGATGGAGATCGTCCTGTACCGCAACCAGGGACTGATCCACAACATCGTCAGCAGCGTTTCCTACAACCCGGAGACGGAGATGTTTTGGGCCTCCACCTACTTCGGCTTGAGCGGTTATGACGGGCGGCAGTGGCACAACTATCTGACCAAGGATAGCGGCCTGATCTCCAACTTCATCAACGGGGTCCGGTCGCGGGGCGATGCAGTATGGGCGTGTACGCAAGGAGGTCTCAGCGAACTCGATTACAAAACGAACACCTGGGTCACTTATCGGCCCGATAAGAAGACCGGTCGCGGAGAGATCCTGATCACCCATCCGAACGGCAAGAAAAGCAGGATGGAGACGCCCACTTCGCTGGCCCACAACTACATCCTCAATATGGATTTCCAGGGGCAGGACATTTGGGTGGCCACGGCCCGGGGTTTGAGCCATGGCCTTCGCCAGCCATAACGCAGGAAGGAGAATGTTTTGAGCCGGACGGGAACCGCATTTGCCGAGATTGCTCCTCCACGCGGGCCGCGCAAACCGGTTTCAAAGAGGGCCATCGGCGCGCCGCAAGCCCTGCAGGAGTTCTTCCGCTATTGCAAGCCCTCGGGTTCGCATGGCTTGGGCCTGGACATCAGCCTGGATATCAAAGGAGTGACGATCCTTCCAATTTCCGGGACTGCAAGCGTGGGCGAGCAGTGCCGGACCGTCCATCCGGGAGATTTCCATGTTGAACGAGGAGCAACGAGGGCGGCGCCAGGGGATGCGCAATCGGGCCTTGCGGAACGCGATCTCTCGTATGCTCGATCTGCCGCACAGCTGTCTTTCAGAGTCTTCATCAACGTAGAGGCCGGCGGAGGAGATTCGCGATCATGAATATTCGAAGCGCTGCAGCGGTCCGGCTCTGCATCCTGACCGGGATCGTGGCCGGGGTTCTAGCTGGTCCGCTATGGCCCCAGTCCGCTCCGCCGCAAACAACGGCCCCGCCGCCGGCCACCGGAAAAACTGCCGGACGCCCTGCCGCCGCCGGTCCGTATGCCAACATGCCGCTACAGGCGGCGCCCTATCGCCGCTTCCGCAAGCCATACCAGGAATGGTATGTGGCGCCCAGCACCCTGGCCTACGAAGGCGGGGCGCGCAGCGCGCCGGACGGCGACCTGGCGCATTTGCAGACCGTCAACATCGGCTTCCTCGGCCCGCTGGACAAGGAGAATTACGATTCGCAGTATGGAATTCCCATGTTGCACGGCGCGCAACTGGCCGTCGAGGAGGCGAATGCCCGCGGCGGGGACCACGGCAAACCCTTTGCCCTGTTGGTGCATGACGACCTGCCGCTCTGGGGCGCTTCGTCGATGGCCATCGTGGACATGTACTGCAACCAGCACGTGTGGGCCATGCTGGGGTCGGTCGATTCCGCTTCCACCCACATCGAACTGCGGGCCACGCTCAAGCTGGAGCTGCCCATCATGGACACGGCGACCAACGATCCCACCGTAACGGAGACCCGCATTCCGTGGCTGATGCACGACTTTCCCGACGATCGGCAGCAAGGGTATGCGCTGGCGGACTATATCTTCAACCAGCGCAAGCTGAAAAAAATCGGTCTGCTCCAGGCCAACAACCGCTATGGCCGCGAGGGTGACCGGATATTTTTCGACACCGCGCGGCGCCTGAGGCGCCAGCCCGAGGTGGTCCTGAAGTTCGCTCCCGGCGACACGGATTTCAGCTCGCAATTGCGCGCGCTGAATGCGACCGGAATCGATGGCCTGGTCATCTGGGGAGATGCGCGTCAGGCAGGGATGATTCTGAAACAGATGCGCGACATGGGAATGCGCCAGCCCGTTTTTGGCAGCAGCCGCATCGCCTATCCAGAGGTGATGCAGATTGCCGGTCCGGCGGCCGAGGGTCTGGTTGTCGTCACGCCTTTGGACCCCACGCGCACAGACCCGCGATGGCAGGAGTTTCGCCGGCGGTATGAGGCCCGTTTTCACACCGAAGAGGACGCTTACGCCGCGTACGCCTTCGATGGCATGAATATCCTGCTCGCCGCCATTCAAAAAGCGGGACTGAACCGGGGCCGGATCATGGATGCGCTGCGCGACTACGAGATGAAGCCCTATCAAGGGGTCAGCGGCGCCGCGTTTTTCGATTACACCTTGAATAACATTGCGCCCATCACCTTTGCCCGAATTCAGCACGGGCAGTTCATCTATTGGCCGGAACGCCGCACGGATTGGTATCGCAATCCGGGAGCCTCCGCGCAATGATGCGCCCCACCGCCCACCGAGGGAGAGGCGCCCGCGCTTGCGATGGGGCGAGCATGGCGAAGCCGTCCCCGATCGTTTCCGCCAAGTCTTTGGCCGGCGCCGTTTTTCTCTGCGCGACGATGGGTGGCGCCGCAGCAGCGTCCGCCCAGAACCCGAAGAATGCCGCGCAGCCTTACGCCTCCATCGCAACAAATGGGGTGAGCTACGCCGGCCCGGGGCGGGAAGGGGCATACGATCTTCCCGGGCCAGTCATCCATATCGGTCTTCTGGTCCCACTCCACGGCCCGCAAAAGGCCGAGGGAGATGCGATGGCCGCCGCCGCACAAATGGCGCTGCGCGACATGGCGCAAAAACCCCTGGCCGGAGGACGCCGCGTGGCGCTCGTCCTTGGGGATGAGGCCGGCCCTTCCTGGGCGCATATCTCCGATGCGCTGTTGCGCCTGGTCTTCGACGAGCAGGCTGTGGCCGTGGTCACTTCGGCCAACGGCGATGCGGCCCACATCGCCGAACAGGTCGGCAACCGAATCGGCCTCCCCATTCTGACCCTTTCCTCGGACCCGACAACGACGCAAGTGGATGTTCCCTGGATCTTCCGCATGGGGCCGAGCGATACGCTGGCGGCGCAGATGATGGCCCAGGAGATTTATCGGAACCGTGGCCTCAACCAGGTTCTTCTCATCACCGAGCGCGATCACGACGGGCGGGTTGGCGGTGCGGCGCTGGAGCAGGCCGCGAAGGGACTGGGCGCGCCGGCTCCCGATTGGTTCGTCCTCGATCCGTCACAGCCCGAATCCGGCCCTTTGCTGGCCCGGATTCGGAAGCAGCCGCCGCAGGCCATCGTTCTTTGGACGCAACCGGAAACCGCCGGCAGGTTGCTGCAAGCCCTCGGGCAAGAGAAATTCGACTCGCCGATCTATCTTTCTCCAAAGGCCGCTCAGTCCGGTTCCGAGCTGGACTTTCCCGCGCCCGATGCGCGCGGACAGGAGCGATCCGGCCCGGCCGGCATCTGGACGATTGTCTCTGACGAAAACGCCGCCGGCGCGCAACAAGCGTTCCCTCGTCACCTACGAGCCGCAGGAATCTCTCCCACCCCTGCCGCCGCCGAGACCTACGATGCGATCTGCCTGATCGTCGATGCCTTGCGCGCGGCCGGAGCGAATCGCGCCCGGGTGCGCGACCGGATTGCAACGGTGAAGGACTTTCCCGGAGCTTCAGGAACCATCTCCTTCGACGATGAAGGAAACAACTCCATGAGCTTTCATCTTGTCCGCCTGGAGAAGAGGACTTCTCCGGCGGCCGTCTTAGAGGCAGTGAAATGACAGAAATGATGTTTACCCCAGACATCTATGACGTAATCATCGTTGGCTCCGGAGCGGGCGGTGGAATGGCCGCTTATAACCTGACCAAGGCCGGCGCCAAATGCCTGATGCTGGAGGCCGGAGGCTGGTACGACGCGGCCAGAGATTCCAAGTGGCTGGAGTGGGTCTACGACGCGCCCCACCGCGCCTGGCAAAGCGACGCGCAGCCGCTCGGCGGGTTTGAAGCGGTCGTCGGAGGCTGGGAGGTTGCGGGCGAGCCATACTCCAATGCGCCAGGCAGCGATTGGATGTGGTTCCGTTCCCGTATGCTGGGAGGCCGCACCAACGCCTGGGGACGAATCTCCCTGCGCAACGGCCCGTATGACTTCAAGCCGTACAGCCGCGACGGCAAGGGCTTCGACTGGCCCATCTCCTATGAAGACCTGGCCCCGTACTACGACAAGACGGAAGAACTGATCGGGGTCTTCGGCTCCGCCGAGGGCATGGAGAACCTTCCCGATGGAAGGTTCCTGCCCCCTCCGGCGCCCCGCTGTTATGAGCTGGTCGTACAGAAAGCCTGCAAGAGCCTGCATATTCCCTGCATCCCGTCCCGGCTGGCGGTCCTCACGCGCCCGTTGAACGGGCGGCCTGCTTGCCATTACGTCGCGCAGTGCGATCGCGGTTGCCGGCTGGGATCCAACTTCTCCTCGCCGGCAACGCTTTTGTTTCCGGCCCGGGAAACGGGCAACCTGGAGATACGCTCCCAGGCCATGGTGCGGGAGGTTCTGACCGGCCGCGATGGGAGGGCCACCGGCGTTTCCTACATCGACAAGAAGTCCGGGCAGGAAGTCCAGGCGCGCGGAAAGGTGGTTGTTCTGGCCGCCAGCTCCTGTGAAACGGCGCGCCTGCTGCTGAATTCCCGCAGCCCGAATCACCCCAACGGACTGGCCAACTCCAGCGGAACGGTGGGCAAATACCTGATGGATACCGTCATGTCGGATGTGAACGGATTTTTTCCCTCTCTGCTGGACCTGCCTCCGCATAACGAAGATGGCGTGGGGGGAATGCATCTCTACATGCCCTGGTGGAATTACCGGAAGCAGCGCGAACTGCCCTTTTCGCGCGGCTACCATATTGAAATGGACGGCGGCCGCCGAGGCATGCCCGGACTGGGAGTGCTGAATGGGTCCGAGCGTTTGCTGGGGGAAGGCTATGGGCTGGAGCTGAAGAAGAAGAGCCGCAGACTGTATGGCTCCTTCATCCAATTTCACGGACGGGGGGAGATGATTCCCAATAGGGAAAGTTACTGTGAGATCGATGACAAGGCCGTGGACCGGTGGGGAATTCCGACCCTGAAATTTCACTTCCAATGGAGCGAGGAGGAGATACAGATGGCGCGCCATATGCAGGAGACATTTCTGGAAATCATCCAGGCGGCGGGCGGCCAGGCCGTCGGTTCTTCCGGGCCGGCGAAAACCGGGGGGATTTCTCGCGGGGGGCAGGGCATCCATGAAGTTGGCTGCGCGCGTATGGGGAGTAACCCGGAAACCTCGGTCCTCAATCCGCATTGTCAGGCCTGGGACTGCAAGAACCTTTTTGTCGCCGATGGTGCCCCGTTCGTCAGCCTTGCGGACAAGAACCCCACGTTGACCATCATGGCCTTGGCATGGCGCACTTCGGAATACATCACCGCCCAAGTTCGACTTCAGAATATTTAGCGCCGGCAGATTCCGTCATCTCGGGAGGACAGGGTGGAAGAGAGGAAAACACAGAATCGGAGGCTCTGTTTGCAGCGCCGCGCCATCCTGAAAATGCTGGCGGTGGCGCCCGTTGCCGGCTGGATGCCGATGGCGACGCTGGCGGCGCAGGTGGCAAAGTCGATGCCGGAGCACTCCGCAACCCCGGAGTACGCCGCAACCGGAGATGACGGGCAGGGCGCAGCGGATGCTTATCAGCCCAAGGTCTTGAATCCCCACGAGTGGCGGACCATTCAGGCGCTCAGCGATCGGATCCTTCCGGCGGATGAAGATTCCCCGAGCGCCACGGAAGCGCTGGTTCCGGAGTTTCTGGACGACTGGCTGGACTATCAGCGCGGTGAGCTCCTGACGGAAGTCCGTTACGGCTTGGCGTGGCTGGATTCGGAGTGTACACGCGCCTTCCAGCGCAACTTTGTGGATTGCGCCTCCGGCGAGCAGACGCAAATCCTGGACCGGATCGCCTATTCGCAACGGGCTGCGCCAGAGGATGCGCGCGCCGTCGCCTTCTTCAACCGCCTGCGCGACCTGGTGCTGGGCGGATACTACACCAGCGAGCTGGGGATCCGCGATCTGCCTTATTTAGGAAACGAACCCCAGAATGGCTGGCAAGGCTGTCCAACCCCGGTGCTGGCCAAGCTGGGACTGGCGTGAAGGTTGGAATGACGGCGGAACGGTAACCGTCACGATGCCGGAATGGCTCCAGCCGCGGCTATGGCATCGGCCTGTCAGCCTCCGACCGCACCGCGCGGCGGTTTTCCCCAGCCTCCGGATCGACGGCGAAGTCGTAGACCGCTTCGTTGGCGCCGCTGCCGACCGGGAGGAGCGAGACCAGGATATATTCGCCCGGGGGCAGCGCGCGATCCGGCCCCATGCGGCTCCAATCGGTAAGTCCCAGCCGCTGCTGGGTCATCGGGATCACGTCTCCGGGGTCGGCGGCGCGGCCCTTCCGCGCAGCCTTGAGCGAGGCAGCCGCGGTTTTGGAGGCAACCCTCCGGTTGCCTTCGACGGTGAGCGGCACGATGGCCAGGGTGGAGGGAATCACTCCGTTATCGTCCCCGGAAAAACCGCGCCGGAAGAGTTGCAGCCGGCTTGAGTGGAACCGAACCTTCGCCGCCTCGCCCTCCAGCTCAATCCTGCGGCGAAGACTCAGGGCGGCCACCGGCCCCGATAGGTGCGTCACCCGCAACTGCACCAGTTCCGGCACTCCCTTCCAGCGATCCAGCGCCCACATCGCGCCAAAATTGGGTAGCTGGAGTCCCTCCGCGACGGTGATGTCCTCGGTAGAAACGGCATACGGAGAGCAGGCGGGATTCTGCCCCGGCGCCGCCACGGCCAGCGCCACCAGGGCCGCGAAGCCGGGCAGAACATAGGCTGAAAACACGCACCGAAGGCGGGCGAAACCCTGAGGGTTCATGGATGGATTCGAGTTCGCGATTCAGGTTCGCGAGCGGGCCGGGAAATGAGGATTCAATACGACAGCAGGAAGTATCCCGCAATCAGTCCGAGAAGAGCAACCGCGACAATGGCCTCGATGGCCTGCGTCGGCAGGGACGCCCCGGAAAAACGCGCCTGGTCGGGCCGCCGGGGATTGTATTTCACCGTCACCGCCTCCCCGATGGCGAAGGGCGCGATATAGCGGCTCCCCGGATGGCAGAAGCTTCCGCTCCGCAGCGGCGCTTCCGGCCTGGCGCGGTAGGCGAACTCTACATGGTAGTGCCCGGCGCCGCCGCAACCGGAGCTATCCCGCAGGGATACCCAATCGCACGAGGTCACAGTCGCGGGAACGGACGGCCAGCGCCTGTGGAGGGAAAAAGGAATGGAAAAGGGGAGGATTCGTCCGGGCAACATAACCGTCAGCCCTCCTTTTCGACACTTTTCCGATATCGTTTCCGATATCTTTTGCATATCTTTCGGCCAAAATTCTGGCCGAAAGATTGTCTCCCAGCAGTATGCCACCTTTGTGGGATCTTTGGGAGGCAAAAGGGGTAGCAAAAACGGCGCCGCGTCCGGAGGGCGGCAATTCCATTTTCCGGGCGAACCACCCGACCGGCGCGCAGCCTGGAAAGTGCTATTCTTGCCAGTCCGCCATGCCGCCCATTGAAGACGAATCCAAGGCCAATCGGCCGGTTCACGAAACTCCCGCCAAACTGGAGAACTCCATCCGCTCCCGACTTGCCTCGGAGGAGCCGCGCTCCCGATCCAACCGGGCGTCGATGCAAACGCTGCTGGCCGGGATCCGCAACGAGGAGGAGGCAATCCGGCAGGGGGGCGGGGCCCGGGCGATCGACGGCCAACACGCCAAGGGACGGCTGACGGCCCGGGAGCGAATCGGCATCCTGCTGGATCCGGGCGCCGCATTTTTCGAGCTGGGCCTCTACGCCGGCCACGGAATGTATGCCGAATGGGGCGGGGCGCCGGGGGCGGGTGTGATCACCGGGCTGGGACGCGTCGCGGGGAGGCTGGCGATGGTGATCGCCAACGACGCGACGGTCAAGGCGGGGGCCTTTTTCCCCATGACCGCGAAGAAAGTGTTGCGGGCCCAGACGATCGCCATGGAGAACCGTCTTCCGGCGCTCTACCTGGTGGACTCCTCCGGGATCTTTCTCCCGCTGCAGGAAGATGTCTTTCCGGATCAGGACGATTTCGGGCGGATCTTCCGCAACAACGCAGTCATGAGCGCCATGGGCATTCCGCAGATTACGGCCATCATGGGCATGTGCGTCGCCGGGGGCGCCTATCTGCCGGTGATGACCGACCATATTCTGATGACCGAGGGCAGCGGGCTTTTTCTGGCTGGACCGGCGCTGGTTCAGGCCGCGATCGGGCAAACCTGCTCCCCCGAGGAGCTGGGCGGCGCGGCGGTGCACGCCGAGATCTCCGGGACGGTGGATTTTAAGGAGGCGAACGACCGTCTGTGCCTAGCCAGATTGCGATCCCTGGTGGGCCGGCTGGGTCATCCGCAGCGGGGACCCTTCGACCGGGCGGCGTTCGACCCGGTGCGGGATGCTCCGAAGTATGCCGCCGAGGATCTCTATGCGCTGCAGTCCGGCGGTGCGCCGCCGGGCGACTCCCACGCCGGCTCCCCCTCCTACGACATGCTGGAGGTCGTCGCCCGGCTGACCGACCGCTCGGAGTTCGACGAGTACAAGGCCGGTTACGGGAAGACGGTGATCTGCGGCTATGGCCGCATCGGAGGCTTCGCCGTAGGCATTGTCGCGAACCAGAGGGTGAATCAGTCCGCTCGGAATGCGGGCGGGGGGCGGCGGGTTGAGTTCGGCGGCGTCATTTACGCGGAGAGCGCGGAAAAGGCCGCTCGCTTTGTCATGGATTGCAATCAGAATCTTGTTCCGCTGGTGTTTCTGCACGACGTGAACGGCTTCATGGTCGGGCGCGATGCGGAGTGGTCCGGCATTATCCGGGCGGGAGCCAAAATGGTGTCGGCCGTCGCCAATTCCACGGTTCCGAAGATTGCCGTAATCGTTGGCGGCTCCTACGGGGCGGGGCATTACGCGATGTGCGGCAAGGCATACGATCCGCGGTTCCTGTTCGCTTGGCCCACGGCGCGCTATGCGGTAATGAGCGGGGCCGCCGCGGCCGCGACGCTGGCGGAGATCAAGGTGAAGCAGATGGAGCGTGAAGGCGCGAAGCTGAGCGAGGAAGAGAAGAGCGTCATCTTCGACAGCATTCAGCGCGCCTATGGCGAGCAGACGGACATCCGCTACGGAGCGGCGCGGCTGTGGGTGGACGCGATCGTCGATCCGGCGCAGACCCGGGCCGCGGTGCTTCAGGCGCTGGAGGCGGCGGCGCACAATCCGCAGGTGGGAAGGTTCCAT
>JAJYZK010000411.1 GCA_021799945.1 Acidobacteriota bacterium | reverse complement strand
GGAGCGCAAGGAAGTGCTGTATGAAAACCTCCGCGACCTGAACTTCGAATTCAGCTCTGGAAAGTACCGGGTGGAGGATTACGCGGCGCAGCGCGCCGGATTGGAAAACGAGGCGACCGCCATTCTGATGGAAATAGAGCAATTGGAGCGCGGACCATCGGGAACGCACCCCGCGCCATGAAGCCCGCACCATGAACCGCGCACGACCATCGACCATGAGACAAAATTGGAATCTCCCCACCACCCGCAGGTTGCGGCAGGCATTCGCGGCGGCGTGTCTTGCCGCGATTTATCTTTGGACCGGCATCGGCTCTCCGCGGGCCGTGGCCATTACGATTCAGGGCGCGGTGACCGACGGCACCACCAACCGCCCCTCCGCGGGCGACGATGTGGCTCTGATTGCGCTCCAGCAGAGCATGCAGGAACTGGCTCACGCCAAGACCGACGCCAACGGCCACTACGTGCTGCCTTCCCCGGATCCGGGCATGCATCTGATCCGCGTCGATCACCAAGGCGCAGCTTATTTTCAGCCGGCCCCGCCGAATACCCCGAACGTGAACGTCGAGGTGTATGACGTCTCGCCCTCCGTGCAGGGCGTGTCCACGGAAGCCAATGTGATGCGCATGGAGACCGATCCCCAGGGACTCCACGTAACCCAAAGCTTCTTTGTAAAGAACGCCTCCAGTCCGCCCCGCACCCAGTACAGCAGCCATTCCTATCCGTTCGACCTGCCGGCCGGGGCGCAGATTGACGGCTCGGCGGCCATGGGACCGGGAGGAATGCCGGTGCAATCCTCGCCGGTTCCGATAGGGCCGGGAGGGCGCTACGCCTTCCTGTTTCCCATTCGTCCCGGCGAGACCCAGTTCCAGCTCAGCTATCACCTGGCATATTCCGGAAGCTTCTCCTTCGCCGCCCATCTCAGCGGCGGAGCGGACAACTTCGTCGTGATGCTGCCCAAGAGCATGACCTTTCAGCCCAAGCCGGGCAATGCCTTTCAAAGCATTGACCAGTCCCCCAACGCGCAAACCTTTCTGCTCCGCAACGTCGGCCCGGCGCAGGCCATCGCCTTTGCCGTCTCAGGCAGCGGCGCGCTGCCGCGGGATACGCAGGCGGCCTCCGGCAGCGGCGGCGGCGACGCGAATGGCCAGACGGCGGCCAGCAGCGACACGCGTCCCGGGGGTGGACTCGGCGAGCCCATCGATACGCCGGACCCGCTGCATAAGTACAAATGGTGGATTCTGGGGGCCATCGTCCTGGGATTGGCCGTTGCTGCGGGATTCGTGCTGCGCAGCCCGGAGCAGGAGGCCACGGCCTCAGCCAAAGTTGCGGGGGCGCGGCCGGCCGCCGGGAGTTCTTTGCTTACCGCGCTTAAGGACGAGCTGTTCGCCATTGAGACCGACCGGGTGCAGGGCAAGCTGTCCGAAGCCGAGTATGGCGATCTCAAGGCCGCCCTCGAACTGGTGCTGCGGCGCGCCCTCAGCCGCACCTGACCTCAACCGCACCTGACAATGTGTTGCCAGTTGCGCTCTTGCATCCCCATGAATCGCGCCGCCCCATCCCGGGCAAATCGCTTCAGAGCGAAATGCCCCTCTTCCACGGAATAAAGTCGTTCTGGTCGAGTTGCTCGGCCCGGGTGCGCGCCTCGCCGCCGGCCACCCGCAGCGCCAGATCGAGAATGGCGTCTCCCGCCTGCTCGATGGTGGCCTCGCCGCGAACCACCGCTCCGGTATCGATGTCGATGATGTCCGACATCTTTTCGGCCAGCTCGGTGTTGCTGGAGACCTTGATGACGGGAGCGATCGGGTTGCCGGTCGGAGTTCCCAGGCCGCTGGTGAACAGAACCACGTTGGCCCCCGCGCCGACCTGCGCCGTCACCGCTTCCACATCGTTTCCCGGCGTGCAGAGCAGCGACAGCCCGGGAGAGGTGGCGTACTCCGGGTAGTCCAGCACCGCGGCCACCGGGGAGGTTCCGCTCTTTCTCGCGGCGCCCGCCGACTTCATGGCGTCGGTAATCAAGCCGTCCCGAATATTGCCCGGCGAGGGATTCATTTCGAATCCGGAATGCACGGCCCGCGCACGGGCGTCATAGTCCCGCATCAACTGCATAAACCGCTCGGCGTCGCGGGCGTTTCGGCAGCGATCGATGAGATTCTGCTCCACCCCGCAGAGTTCGGGAAACTCGGCCAGAATCGACTTTGCCCCCAGCCCGGCCAGCAGATCGGAGACCCGGCCCAGCGCGGGATTGGCGGAGATGCCGGAGAACCCGTCTGAACCGCCGCATTTCAGCGCCACGGTGAGCCTGTCGAGGGGGGCGGGCCGCCGCTCCAACTTATTCGCTTCGGTCAGGCCTTCGAAGGTTTCGCGGATGGCGGCCGAGAGCATGGCGGTCTCCAGCCCCGATTTTTGCTGTTCGAAAATCAGAACCGGTTTCCTCGATTGCGGGTCGCGCGCGCGAATCTCTTCGAGCAGGATGGGGACCTGGGCATTCTGACAGCCCAGGCTCAGCACGGTCGCCCCGGCGGTATTCGGATGATGGATATATCCCGCCAGCAGGCCGCACAGCGTTCGCGCGTCCTCGCGCGTTCCTCCGCAGCCGCCCTGATGCAATAAGAACCGGATTCCATCGACATTCGGAAAGACGCGCTCCCGCGGCTGCGGAAGTTGGGGCGGGGCGCCCGCCTGCTCGTTGCGCCGCAGAACCAGCTCCCGGACCTGAAGCCGGTGACTGTTCGGCCTTCGGTAACCGAGTTCCTCGTCGAAGGCCTCCCGCAGAGCTTCCACATTCCTGTTTTCGCAGAAGACCAGCGGGATCACCAGCCAGTAGTTGCGGGTTCCCACCTGTCCATCGGCGCGGTGGAAGCCGGCGAAGCTTCGCCCGGCCCACGAGGAGACATCGGGATGGGTCCAGCGGAAATCGCCGGCGGGCGCGGAAAAACCGCTCGCCACATGTTGCACATTGGCGGTGGAGAGCAGGCCGCCGCGAGGAATGTGCTGCCGCGCGCGACCGACCAGCCCGCCATACATGG
>JAJYZK010000410.1 GCA_021799945.1 Acidobacteriota bacterium | reverse complement strand
AACACCTCTCTCGGCTTCGCGCGAAGCATTTGCAAGAACGCCGAGATTGCCGGCTGGACCGAAGAGATCCAGCGCACCCTCTTTCGCGTTGGCTCCGCCCTGGCCACTCCGCCGGAGAGCCGGAAGAGCGCGCCGGTGATATCGGCGGAAGACGTGGAGGCCCTCACCCGGCTGGTCTATTCCATCGAGGCCACGGAGGGCATCCTGGCCGACTGGTCGCTTCCCGGCGCGCATCCGGAGTCCGCGGCGTATGAGGTTGCGCGCACGGTCTGCCGGCGGGCCGAGCGCTGCGTCGTGCGACTTACCGAGAATGGCGGCGCCGTGCAGCCGGAGGCGCTGGCCTATCTGAACCGCCTGTCCGACGTGCTTTGGCTTTTTGGCCGCTTGATCGAGTTGAAAGCGGGCCTGAACGCGCGCCTGCGGGCGGAAGACAGCTCCGGCCCCAAGTGGTCGCGCGCCTGGTGATGGGATGATGCTGGACCCTGGATACAGCGAAGAAGAACGCCGAGCCATCTATCGGGCGATCGGCGAGCGGCGCGATGTTCGCAGCGGATTTGTGGACCGCGCTCTGCCCAAGGACGTGCTGGAGCGCCTTCTGGCTTCGGCGCACCGGGCCCCGTCGGTTGGATTCATGCAGCCCTCGCGATTCCTCGTCGTGCGCGATCCCGCGATCCGCCGCGCGGTTCACGATATCTTCGAGCTGGCCAGGGCCGAGGCCGCACAGCAATACCGCGGCGCGCGGCGCGAACTCTACGATTCGCTCAAGCTGGAGGGAATTCTGGAGGCGCCGCAGAATCTCTGCGTTGTCTGCGACGCGGACAGCCGGCGTGGGCACGGTCTCGGCCGCGCCTCCATGCCGGAAACGGCGATGTATTCGACCGTCTGCGCCATCCAGAACCTGTGGCTTGCGGCGCGAAGCGAGGGCGTGGGCGTGGGCTGGGTGAGCATCCTCGACCCCGCGCGGCTGCGCGCGCTGCTTCGCATCCCGGAGCGGTATGTTCTGATTGCGTACCTTTGCCTGGGGTATGTAAGCCACTTTGCGGCCGAGCCCGAGCTCGAACAGCTTGGCTGGGAGAAGCGGGCCACGCTGGAATCCGTCGTTTCCTACGATCGGTTTTCGGAGACGGAAGAGCCGTGAGAGCGCGGGCGGTGATGGTGCTGGGAACCGCCTCGCATGTGGGTAAATCGCTGATGACGGCCGCGCTCTGCCGCATTGCCGCGCAGCAGGGCTGGCGCGTGGCGCCGTTCAAGGCGCAGAACATGTCCCTCAATTCCGCCGCCACCGTCGAAGGGCTGGAAATCGGCCGCGCGCAGGCGCTGCAGGCGGAGGCCGCAGGCGTCGCCGCCTCCGTGCATATGAATCCCATTCTGCTCAAGCCCGCTGGAGATATGAGCTCGCAAGTTGTCGTGCGGGGCCGCATCTGGGGGAGGGTGACCGCTTCCGACTATCATCTGCGGCGGGTGGAGGAGCTGATGCCGGCGGTGCGCGAGAGCTATGAAGCGCTGGCCGCGCAAAACGATATCGTATTGCTGGAAGGCGCGGGATCGCCGGCCGAGATCAACCTGAAAGCCCACGACATCGCCAACATGCGGACCGCGGAGATGGCCGACGCCGCCTGTCTGCTGGTGGGCGATATCGATCGAGGCGGAGTCTTCGCCGCGCTGCTGGGAACCTTCGCGCTGTTGGAGAAGCCGGAGCAGGACCGCGTCCGCGGCTTCATGATCAACAAATTTCGAGGCGATCGGTCGCTGCTGGAGCCGGGTCTGCGGATGATGGAGGATCGGCTGCAGCGGCCCTGCCTGGGCGTGGCGCCGTATCTGCGGGGTTTGCGCCTGGATGAGGAGGACAGCCTCGGTCTGCCGGAGAGTTACGGCCGGGGCGAGAAGGAATGGCCTTCGTCCTCCGCTGGAGACCGGACTGGAGACCGGACTGGAGATCGGGCCCTCCGCATCGCGGTCGTCTCCCTGCCTTCGTTTTCCAATTTCACCGACTTCGACGCCCTGGCTGCGGAGCCCTCCGTCGCGCTTCGCTTCTGCCGGACGCCGGAAGGGTTGAAACAGGCCGATGTGGTTATCGTGCCGGGCAGCAAGCAGACTGCGGACGACCTGCAATGGATGCGCCGGGAGGGCCTGGCGCAGGCGCTGCTCGATCATGCCCGCACAGGCCTGATCGCCGGCATCTGCGGAGGCATGCAGATGCTGGGAGAGGAGATTCTGGATCCGGACGGAGTGGAGCGCGCCGGCCGCCGGCCCGGCCTGGGCCTGCTGCCCATCCGCACCGTGATGCGGCGGCGCAAGGTGACCCGGCTGGTAAGCGGGCGGCTGGCCTCGCGCGCGCTCTTCGGGTCCACGGCTTCGGAAACCGCCGTGAGCGGCTATGAAATCCACGTGGGAGAGACGCAATACTCGCCGCCGGCTTCGCCCTTCGCCTATTTGGATTGCGGGCCGGGAGGGGGCGCAAGCGAGGAAGGCGCCGAACCGGAGAAGGCCGGCGGGTCAAGCCACCGCGATGGTTGCGTGTCGGCGGATGGCCGGATCTTCGGCGCCAGCGGTGCGAGCGGCGCGGCCGCGGTCGTCTCGGCGAAGGAGGTCGGTTTCCCCTCCTGGCGCATCACGCTGGCGTCGCCTTCACCGGGCGTCGTGGTGCACTTCAGCGGCGACATCTCGACCGAGCAAGTGGCCGCTGGCTATGGCGCCTACCTAGCCAT
This sequence comes from Acidobacteriota bacterium, assembly GCA_021799945.1. GTDB lineage: Bacteria > Acidobacteriota > Terriglobia > Terriglobales > Acidobacteriaceae > PALSA-350. Next base: position 335 of record JAJYZK010000410.1, on the reverse strand, counting down.
CATCTACGCGGGCTCCTCAGGACGGCGTGTCGGTCTCGACGAGTCGGTCCCGGTTGTCGGAAGCGTCACCGGTGCTCTCGGCGCGGCCGAGGTGGTTGAGCCGGGCCACCATCCGGAGGTTCTCCCGTCCGGTGAGGTTCTCGTCGACCGCTGCGAACTGTCCGGCGAGGCCGAACAGGGTGCGCACGAGGGCGGGCTGGTCGACCACGTCGTGGCCGAGGACCCGGGCCCAGCCCGAGCCGGGGGCGAGCACGGTGGTGAGGATCCGCACGACCGTGGTCTTGCCGGCGCCGTTCGGGCCGAGGAGGCCGAACACCGACCCGGGCTCTACCTCG
>JAJYZK010000027.1 GCA_021799945.1 Acidobacteriota bacterium | reverse complement strand
GGCACGTTCAGTGACGTGACCTTCGCCTCCGGGGTCGGCGCGAACAGCCGCTACGTGGCCTGGGGCTGCGGCTTCGTCGATTACGACAACGATGGCTGGCCGGACATCATTCAGGTAAACGGCCACGTCTATCCCGAAGTGGACAAGTACAATCTGGGCGAAACCTTCAAGAATCCCCGTCTGGTCTATCGAAACCTGGGCAACGGCCGCTTCCAGGACGTCTCCGCGGAAATGGGTCCGGGCATCGGCGAGCGCTTCTCCAGCCGCGGCGCGGCCTTCGGAGATTACGACAACGACGGCGACCTGGATGTGCTGGTTCTCAACATGAACGATCCGCCCTCCCTGCTTCGCAACGACGGCGGAAATCGGCAGAACTGGATCAAGCTCAAGCTGGTGGGAACCAAATGCAACCGCACGGCCATCGGGGCGCGCGCGCGGGTGGTCACCGGCAAGCACGCGCAAATGGACGAAGTCCACAGCGGCGGCAGCGTCATGTCGCAAAGCGACCTGCGCCTCCACTTCGGGCTGGGCGGCTCCCCCGTTGCGGATTTGATTGAGGTCAAGTGGCCGACCACCCAGAAGACGGAGCGCTTCACCCAGGTAAAGGCCAATCGGATTCTCACCATCCGCGAGGGCGATGGAATAGTGGCCGCATTCACGCCGAAGCCGTCCTGAAAGGTTGCGGCGAGCGCGCTGCGGCGCCGGCTTGGGCGTCAATGAGGCTCGGGAGAATTGGGCTGCCCCTGGAGAACCACCAGGAACTGCTTAATCGCCCGCCGCTGGCCCTCCACCGCCTCCGCCTGCCGCTGCGCGATCCGGTCGTGAATCTGGAACTCTTCTTTGGCCTTCGCCGGCTGCCCGGCTCGCTCGTACGCCACGCCGAGGCGATAGTGGGCGTCGCTCAGATTGGGATCCGCGGCGATCGCCCGGGAATACTCCTCGATGGCTTGGGCCACCCGATTCTGCGAGAAGGCGAGAATGCCGAGCTGCAGGTAGGCGCCGGCGTTGTTGGGATCGAGAGTCGCCGCCTGGCGCAGCAGGCTCTCCGCCCGCTGCATTTCTTCGCCGGACGCGGGCCGGTTCCGGGGCTTCAGGATGGCCATCGCGTACAGATAGTCGGCGAGTGAGTTCCTCGGCTCCAGAGCCGCAAATCTGGCCAGCCGCTGCTCTACGCAGGGCAGCGGAGCCGGCGCGGCCATCTCGATCTTGCCCAGAAAAAGGTAGGGCTCGGGATCGGCCGGGCGCAGATCGGAGGCGGCGCAGAGACGCTGCGCCGCCTGCTCGTAAAGCGCGCCGGCGAAGAGCGCCGCGCCCAGAGCGGAGAGCATCGTGGCGGACTGCGGATAGGCTCTGGCGCCATTCCGGAAGACCTCGACGGCCTGCCACACGGCCCGATGCAGCAGCAGCTCCGAGCCCCAGGCGAAATAATTCCGCTCGCTGGGGTCCAGCCGCACCGCCTGTTCGTAATCGCGCACCGCGGCCAGCGGATCGCCGAGCTTTTCGTCGATATCTCCCAAAAGACGATCGTAAGTCGCATGTTCCCCATGCGCCCGCAGATCTCGAAGATGTTCCCGGGCCTGGGACAAATCGCCCGCTCCCTGGCAGGCCAGCGCCAGATCGAGTTCATTGTTGCGATTCGTAGGATCGATGCGGTAGGCGGCCTGCAGCAGAGGAGCGGACTCCGCATATCGGCCTGCGCGCAGATAAAACGCGCCCAGCCGATGATTGGCGGCGAAGCTGCCGGGTGAGCCTGCCAGCGCCGCGCGCAGGCTGGCTTCCGATTCCTGCGGCTCCTGCGCACCGCCCGCAGCGGCCGGCGCCCCGGGCCGGGAGTCCTTTGCTTCCAGCGCCGCGGTCTCCCGGGCCAGATCTTCGCTGGTTCGCAGAATGGAATCCGAGCCATGGCCGCCCACCGCGGTCCAGTCCGTAACCCCGGCGATGGTGAAGTCCGGCTCGTCGGCAAACTGCATGGGCTGGCTGGCAGGCCCCGTCTTCGCTTTGAACGCAGAAGGTCCCGCCGCCGCGACGCTCAGCGCCAGATTGACAAGCCTTATTCGGGTAACCGGCGGCGCGGCCACCACCACCTCCGCCTCCAGGCTGTGCAACCCCGCGAACTGCGCGCCCACCCGGTAACGGCCCGGCTGAAGAGAGGGAAAGCTATAGGCGCCGGCGGTGTCCGACCGGGTCTCCTGAGCCTCTGCCACGCCCTCGCGCCGCAGCCGCACCACTGCGCCTGCGACAGGCCTTCCCTGCGCATCGAACACCGCGCCCCGCAGGAGCACTCCGCCGGCATTCCCGGCCGGAGCGCTCCCGGCCAACGCCGCCGGCGTCGAGAACGCCATCAGCGCGGCGCAGAGGGTGGCCAGAATCCGGAGCGAGATGACCTCCGCGGCGGAGCGGGGCCTCCCGGCCAACGCCGCGCTGCGAATCCTAGCGGACCGATGCCGGGCGGACCCAAGCAGGGAGATCGTAGCGATTCTTGAAATCGCTGAAATTCGAAACAACATAAAACAAGCCAACAGGCCTCTGCCCATTCGCGTCGCAAGGTGGAGCGCGCAGGGCCGGGCCATCGCCGGCGGGCGGGGATGAAGGCGGCAGGCGGAATGGCGCGGAAACACAGTTCATCCTACACCCGCTCTGCGCCGCAGCCACACCCGCGTCCGCGCGCAGCAGCCGCAGGCTTCCGTCTGGGGGCGCTTTCCCGCCCCGCTCTTTCCTAACCCCCGCGCGCCTCAGCCGCGAAGTCCCAGAGTGAGCGGAAATTCCTCTTCGCCGTCCTCCAGGCTGCGGAGGTTGCAGTGCTCCCGCAGCATCTCCCGCCCATAGCGTTCGAGCGCCAGGTGGGCTGCGGCCACCAGGAGCGCAGCCTCGGCCAGGTGGGCGACGCCGCGCTCCAGCCACGGCTCGCAGATCGACGGCAGCCAGGCGGCCGCGGGGATGAAGGCAGAGGCTTTCAGCACGGCGGTGGCCAGGCCGGTCTGCTCCCTTTGCGGTTCTCCGGTAAAGGGCGTGACCGTCACTTTGAGGAAGAGTAGGTCGGCGATCAACACGCACAGAGCGGCGGAAGAAAACAACTGGCCCGCCACCGCGCGCCAGCCGGAACGGGCCGCCGGGGCCAGCCACAGGAGAGCGAGGCAGGCCCCGGCGGAAACGGTCAGCCCCCAGAAAAGCGCCCATGCCTTGGCGGCGGAAAGTTGCTCCGCCGCCGATTCGAACTCCGGCGGACGGCCTTGAATCAGGCGGAATACCCAGCCCGGCAGCGCGTCGCCGGAGGAAACCAAGGCCGCGCGCACCCCGGCGATGGTCCAGAAGGCCGCAATCCCCACCGCCGCGGCGACCCCGTCCGGAGCAATCTCGAGGCGAATCCGCCCGTGCGGCGCTGCGACGCGAAGCACGGCCGCGGCGGCGGCCGCGATGCCCACCCCTCCGCAGAGCGCCAGGTAGATGCGGTACCGGGGAATCTGCGTCAGCGTCCGGCCGATCAGGTGAAAAACTGCGCGGCGAAGGGGGCTCCTCGCCAGCAGCGCGTGCATCAGCCCATGCACCGGCCGGGCCAGCCGGCTGCGGGAGCGGCGCGCGGCGCGGCCGATCGCCAGTTGGCGTACCGTGCGCAAGTACGCGAAAGGATACGCGAGCATGGCCACCAGCACCGCCGAACAGGTCGCCTCCCACCCGATTTGCGCAAGCCTGAGGTAGATGGGGAGAGCCAGCGGCCCCTCGGCCAGGCGCTGGTAAACGCCGAGAAACCAGAAGGGCGGAAGGCACAGCGCGTAGACGCGGCCCGATTGAAGCGCGGCGGGGACGGCCGCAGAAAGCGCGGGGAACAACAACAGAAGCAGAGAATACGCTGCGATCGCCGAGGCCTGCAGGACGAGAGCGACCCGGCGAAAAATTCCCTCGCCGAACAGAGCGAGAAGCAGGCTCTGCAAGGCCAGAACGAGGGCCGCCGAGAACAGTCCGGCGCCCAGCACCGCCGTCCCGTGCCCGGCCAGGAAACGCGCGGTCCCGGGAGGATCGACGGCGATGGGGAGGGCCAGCGCCACCAGCAGGTTCGCTGCGATCGTAAAGCCGCCGAGCAGCGTGGCGATGGCCGCGATCCGCGCCAGGAAGAGCCGGCGATCCGGTATGGGCAGCGGGGAGAGAACTTGCAGATCGAGCAGGTCCGGGAAAAAAAGATCCCACTCAAAGACGGCCATGGCACCGGTGGCCGCGAAGGAATAGACGACAAAGAAAAAATGATGATTCACCTGCTGCCAGTAGGGCGGCGTCCATACGCCGGGAGGCAAGCCCGGCGGCTTTCTCAGCGGGTGATACAAAGGCCACAAATACAGGGCGACAATGAATCCGGGAAGTCCCGCGACCAAGGCCAGCAACAGCAGACGCCCTCTGGCGTCTCCGTCCGGCGAGGCCGTCTCGTGGTTGAAAAACCGCTCCAGAAAGTGCCGGAAAAGAAGCGTGAACTGGCTGCGCGCGGGCTGCCGCGGCGGCCCCAGGGCGGCCTGAGCGCTCAAGGACCGGACGCGCGGTTCAGCCGGCGCAAAGAGCCTTTGCAAGAAGTCAGACATGGCGGATTCGCATCGCCTGCACCACCTGCCTGGCAATCTCCCTGCTGTCCTGCTGCTGCACGAGTTGCGCAAACACCGAGGCCAGACTGGGAAGATCCATCAGCTTGGTCAAGTCGGCGGGCCGGGCGTCGGCCAGAACCCGGCCTTTGGCGAGAACCACCACCCGGCTGCATACCTGCTCCACCACCTCCAGCACGTGCGAGATGTAGAGGACGGCCTTGCCTTCGGCGGCCAGGGCCTCCAGTAGATCCTTGAACAACCGCGCCGAATCCACGTCCAGTCCGGAAAGCGGCTCGTCGAAGATCAGCAGATTGGGATCGTGCAGCAGGGCCGCGGCGATCAGCACCCGCTGCCGCATTCCCTTCGAATAGGAGTTCAGAGGCGAATGCCGCCAGGACTCCAGATTGAGCAGCGCAAGCATCCGGGTGGCTTTGGCTTCGATCAGCCCCTCGCTGAAGCCGCGAAGCCGTCCGATGAGTTGTAGATACTCCAGCCCGGAAAGATAGCTGTACAGATGCGCTTCCTCCGGAACATAGCCCACGGCCCGCCGGAAGGCCGGCAGGTCCCGGCGGACATCTTCGCCCTCGAAGAAGACTCGTCCCTCCCCCGGCCGGATCATTCCCGTGACGATTTTGACGGTCGTGGACTTGCCCGCCCCGTTCGGCCCCAGAAAACCCACAATTTCGCCGCTCGCAACCTTGAAGCTGACATCCGCAATCGCGGGAATGCCGCGGAAGCTTCGCGATACGCCTTGCAGTTCGAGCACGGGCGCCGGGTCCATGCTTCCCTATGTAGCATACTATTCATAGTGGCGCAACCAGATTACTACATAGGTATACTGGTGGCTGTGCCCACCGAGCCCAGGCTCTCCCACACCGCCGCCATGATTCTCCAGGCCATTCACGCCGGCCAGGTATACGGGTTCAGCGTGATGGAGGTGACCGGCTTGCCCAGCGGCACGGTATATCCGGCGATGCGCCGCATGGAGCGCGACGGCCTGATCGCCTCCCGGTGGGAGCAGCCGTCGATCGCCGAGGCCGAGCTGCGTCCGCCGCGGAAATATTACCGGCTGACGCGGACGGGCAAGACGACGCTGGACGCCGCACAGAAGCGCTATCCGCTTCTTGCCAGAATGATCGTTTCCGCGGAGACCGAAGGCGCATGACCCATCGCGCCCGCGTTCCCTCTTTTTCGTTTTATCTTCTGCTGCTGCGGCTGGCCGCTTGGCTGGCGCCCGGGGAAGCGCGGGCGGAATGGCTGGCGGAGTGGAAGGCCGAGCTCTGGCACGTGGGACGGTCGCACGGGACCGGGATGGCCGGAGCATTCCGCGGCGGGCGGCGCGTGACCGCGTTTTGTCTCGGCGCGTTCCCGGACGCTCTCTGGCTGCGCCGCAACGGCTCCGGCCGGCGGCGGATGGCCGCTTGGGGACTGGACCGTATGCGGTCCGGCTCCGCCAGGCGTTGCGGAGCATTGCTCGCCCTGGGAGCGGCCGCCAGCCTGCTGCTGGGCTTCCGCCTTCCGGCCACTCGCCGGTTCTTTTTGCCTGAGCCTTACCAAACCGATTCCCTGCTGGTGACGATCCAGCGCGGCGGATCGGAGGAAACGCCAAGACCGACGGTCCGGCTGGGCGATTATCTATCGTGGAGAACGGATGCCGGGCGCCTATTCACGGGGCTGGCCTTCTATCAGCCGGCGATGGGGAGGATTCGCACGGCCACAGGCCGGAGTGCGTCGCTTCCGATCGCCCGCGCCAGCGGAAATCTTTTCGACCTGCTCCATCATCCGGTTCCCGCGATTCCCGCTTACCCAGCCGACGACCACCGCGCATCTGATCCGCCGGGCGGCGCCAGAGTGGTTCTGAGCCGGAAGGTATGGAGAGATCTCTTCGACGGGGATCCCGGCATCATCGGACGAGTGGCCGATGTATCCGGAGAACGGGCTCGCGTCGCGGGCGTTCTGCCGGAGGACTTCTGGCGTCTTCCCGGCCAGGCGGATGCCTGGCTGCTGGAGGATTCGCGAACTTTGCGGCAACTGCCCGACGACTCTCCCGGATTTGTGCTGGCTCGTGTGCGAGGCGAGAGCTTCCCATCCGCGATCGATGGGTGGACCTATATGACGGTCTCCCAGAGGAGCGGCGAAACGGAGCGCTTCGCCTGCATTTCGATATCGCAGCAGGCGCGGCAGCCGCTCTCCCTCGCCCTTTTTGCGCTCTTTCTCGCCGGTTTGGCTTTGCCGGCGACCACCGCCCTGGCTCTTGGGGAATATCCGGTGGGAAGATACCCCCTTGCTCGGGCGGTCCGGGCGCGCCGCTGGATCTTCCTGGCCGTCAAGCTGGGACTGGTTGCGCCGATCGTCTTTTTCACTTCCGTCGATCTGGCTTATGGCCTGTGCCAGGCCCCCTGGCCCGTTTCCATCTATCTTCAGCTCGCCAGCTCGTTTCTCGGCTTTCTCTTCGGCTTCCGCTGGGCCTTGCGGGATCAGCGGCGCCGCTGCCCGGTATGCCTCCAACTGCTCACGAACCCGGCTCAGGTGGGGCAGGACTCTCGCAACTTCCTGGCTTGGCATGGAGCCGAGCTCATCTGCGCCGGCGGGCACGGCCTGCTGCACATTCCCGAAATGCCGACCAGTTGGTTCAGCACGCAGCGTTGGCTCTATCTCGATCCCTCCTGGCGCGGGCTCTTCGACGAGCGCCGAGCGGGGCTGGCGAAGAACGGCGCGGCGCGGGCGGGCTGCTGAGGCCGCCATTCGCCGCGGGCCCTCTACGGCTTGGAGGCGGCCGCCTTCAGCCTCGCGAATTCGGCGCCGCTGAACGGGCCTGAATTTCTCCATCGAATTTCGCCGTGCGGCCCAAGAAGGAGGACGTAAGCCCGGCTCAGATAGGAGGCTCCGAGTCTTCGTCTCCAAAGCTCCTCGCCGCGAAGCAGCACAATGGTTCTCTGCTGCGCGCTGGCGGGCAGGACGCTTCTCATGCCGGCGACAGCCAGCTTTTGAAACATCTTTGGAGCAGATTCCAGCAGGATCACGCCGTAATATGCCGTCGGGTTCGCCGCATCGCGGGAGAGGCTGTCGCTCCACAGGTGCGCATCCCCGGCCGCCTTCCTGCTGAATGAAAAGACCAGCGCCACCGGCCTGCCGGCGGCGTCGTTCGGCAGCATCACGGATTTTCCGGCAAGGGTTCGCCCCGAAAATTGCGGGAAGACGTCTCCGGATCGCAGAGGCTGGGCATTCGAGCCGGAGGCATCCCGGCCGGGGAGGGCGAAGGCCAGAAAAACGGCGGTCACGAAAAACGAGGCGGAGATTGTGCGCATCGGCTCTTGCCCTCCGCAGGCGTTGAAATTGCTGGAGCCTGGCCGGCCTCCCGAGCGGCCGGCCAGGGGGAAGCTCGCTTCCGGATACGGCGGCCAACTGCAGCTACAATTGCTCCAACCTGCGATGAATGTTATGTTACAATTCGATTCTCTCCTCCAGCAGGCGACCCGCTCCTGCAATGTGGGTCTCTGCCTCGACTACGGTGAGGAATCCGCTTGTCACACTCCCTGATTTTTACCCGAGAACCTGGACGCCGAGCGGTCTCTCTTTCGATCGTACTTTCGAGCGTGGTTTTTCTTGCCTGCGCCCTCCTGATGCTCCGCTTCGGCATTCCGGAGAGCGCGCTGCATACCGCCGGACACAATCGGGTGGACCTGGCGTTCGAAGAGCAAATGAGCCGCTTCAACATTCGCTGGCCACGGTTCGACGGGGTGCTCGCGTTCTTCGCGGAACACGACTTGTTGAAAGGGGGGCCCATTGTCTTCCTCGCCTGGGTGGCTTTTTTCGAGGACCGCCGCGGACAGGCCGGCATCGGGGAGGGCCGCCGCAAGCTCGCCGCCGTCGTTCCCATGGCGATCGCCGCGGTAGGCGTGGGGAGGCTTCTCGCCGATCTCTTTCCCTTGCGCGCCCGGCCTTTCCGAACACCCCCGTTGCAATTTCGCATGGTCTCCGGGCTCCCCGGCCTATACGGATGGAGCTCCTTCCCCAGCGACCACGCGATCCTCTTCACCGCGCTCGCCGTCGGCATCTTTTTCGCCTCGCGCCGCCTGGGCATTTTCGCTCTGACCTACACGGTTCTTCTCATCGACGGCCCGCGGCTGCTTCTCGGAATCCACTGGCCGACGGATATCCTGGCTGGAGCGGCGCTGGGTGTGGCTTTTGCCTCCGTCGCTTCCTTCGCGACATATCGGGACTTCGTATGGAGCTGGGTGGAGCGCTGGCGGAAATCGTACCCGGGCATTTTCGCCGCGTCGATGTTTCTGCTCTGCTATGAGATCACCGACTTATTCACAACCCCGCTGACGTTGGCTCATCTTCTGCTTCAGCATTTCCGCCGCTGACCGCGAGCGGCTCCCGCCTCGGCGCGCCGCCGCCTGCGTCGACGATGGTCCGCAGGCGCCCCGGCGCCGTTCGCTCCCGCGTCGATGCAGGCGGGGACGGATGGGACCGGCGCGCTTGACACCAGTTCTTCAATTGTTAAGACTGAATTATCAGTCCTCATCGAGCCCTGGGGCCCAGCGCCTCGAAGCAACTATCCACTCTCTCTATCGCATCGACAGGAGAACCTTGAATGAAGGCCAAAGGGGCAGGAACCGTCCTCGGCGCCGTGGTCTGCCTGCTGTCCCTTTTCCTGCCGCTTGCATCGCCGGCGCAAACCTCGGCGGCAGGCTTATCGGGCACGGTCAAGAATGCTTCCGGGGGGGCGGTGGCCGGGGCCCAAGTCTCCGCCCGGGAAACTCCGTCGGGCAAAACAACCCGCACGCTTTCCGGCCCCGACGGACGCTACAACCTGCCCGATCTGGAGCCGGGAGCCTACGAGGTTTCCGTCACCGCCGACGGCTTTGCGGCGGCTGCGGCGAAGGCGACGGTGACCGGCAAGCCGCAGCCGGCGCTGGATTTTGTCATGAACTCCCCGGCGCCGCCGGTCAGCCAGCCCGGTCAAGCTGGCCAATCCACCTCGGCAAACCTGCCAAATGCTCCCACCAGCGCTCCCCCTTCCCCATCCCTGGGGGATCTAGGTTTTTCCTCCCAGCAGACGCAGGCCAATCCGCAATTGCAGGCCCTGCTGGACAAGCGGACTCACATGCTGAAGGTTCATCAGCGGCTTGGCCTGATTACGGCCATTCCGATGGCGGCCACCCTGATCACCGGGGGTGGGGCCAAGGCCCTGGGCAGACCTGGGCAACCGATTCGCGAGCCCACGACCGCGAATCTCGACTTCCATGTGGCGCTGGGCGGAGTAACGACCGCTCTGTATGCGGCCACCGCGTATTACGCCATCTTCGCCCCCCGCGCTCCGGACACCAAAAAGCGCGGCGCGATTCGCGTGCATGAAGCTCTGACCTTCATTCACGGGCCGGGAATGATCCTCACGCCGGTGCTCGGCATCATGGCCTACAAACAGGAAACTGCGGGAGAGAAGGTCCACGGAATCGCCGCGGCGCACGGTCCGGTCGCGGACGTGACGGCGCTCGCGTACGGAGCTTCGATTATCGCCGTTTCCTGGCCGATCCATCTTAAATTCTGGAAGGGACAATGACGAGAAGGCTACTGCTCGCCGCTCTGTTCGCCGCGCTCCCCGCGTTCGCCCAATCCGACACCCAATGGGTTCTCCAACAATCCACGCTGAGCTACCACATGTCGCACCCCATGCATGAGGTGGATGGCGTCAGTCACGCGGCGAAGGGCAAAGGCGTCTGCCATGCCGGACAATGCAGCTTCCTGATCGCCGCGCCGGTGAAGTCCTTCGACTCCGGCGACAGCAACCGCGATCTTCACATGCTGCAAGCCACCCGCGGCGCACAATTTCCCATGGTCCTGGTGCGGACCAGTTTCCCTGAGGCGGCGAGCGCCTCTCCCACCATCTATGTGGACCTGGAGATCCAGTTCGCCGGGCAGACCGCCCATTACCCCCACGTTCCCTTCCAACGCACGACGCAGGGCAACGACGTGCACATATCGGGAACGATTCCGGCGACCTGCTCCGACTTCAAAATCGATCGACCGTCGTTCCTCACCGTGCCCATCAAAAACGAAATCCCGGTTCGGGTAGACATGACTTGGCAAAAGAATTAGGCCCGGAGGCGCTTGCAGGCATGCGTGAAGAGGCCGGCGGCTGCGCCTCCGCGCCGCGCTATTTTTGCAGTAGCAGGGTGGCGCTGTGCAGCAGGTCCACCTCCCGCTCCAGGGCCGCCGCGGTCCGCTCGATCTCCGTGTTCGCCGTGGTCCATTGCTTTTGCTCGATCGCCTCGCGCACCCCGGGCAGCGTCTTCACCTCGTACCCGGTGTAGAATCCGGGAGCATAAATCAGGTTTTCATACCAGGGCCGGCTGGGCAGGCCTTGCGGGTCGGTCAGCGCTTCGCCGGTCTGCATCAGCTTGGCGTTCAATCCGGTCGGCGCGTTCCCGCTCCATTTGCCGTAAGCCGCTTCATACTCTGCGGCCGCCTGCGTCAGGTCGGCAGAGGCCTGATCGAGCGGCGCAAAGTTCAAGTAGGGCGGAACCGGCTCCGGCTGCGGCGGGACCATTTTCTTCTTCGGATCGTAGAGCGCCCTGTAGACGCCTTCGGATATCTCCGTGTTGCGCTCCATGGCCGCCTCGCGCTCGGAGTCCGCCAGCGTTTTCACCTCCGTCACATAGCCGCGCACGGTTTCCGCCAGATCGGTGAATTGCATGGGGAGGATATCGGCGTCGGCCAGGCGCATGGCCATGGTTCCCGCGGTCTGCGCCAGCGCGCGGCCGTAGACAAAGGTGGTGTCTTCAAAATGCTCGTAGAAGTAGATGTCGTCGTAGATGGAGTGGTATTGCGTGCCCTTGTCTTCCCCGCCATAGCCGATGTCCACGCTGGGCACGCCGAGATGATCGATGAACACGGTGTAATCGGAGCCGGAGCCGAGAGCGCCGATGCGCAGGTCCGGGCGGGAGCGCAGCTCAGCCCGCTTCCCGGGCGCAGCCTTCGACAGACGGACCAGCCGCAGACGCTCCCACACCGACATATTGGTTTCCGGATCGATGATGTCTTTGGCCACGCCGTTGACGAAATTCTCCAGGGAATGCGAACCTTCCGCCTGGAGGTAGCCTCGCTCGTTGCCGTCTGAGTTGATATACGCGACGGCATGCCGGCGCAGCTCCTCGGCATGAGCCTCCGCCCACTCGGTTGAGCCCAGCAGTCCGAATTCCTCTCCGTCCCAGAAGCAATACACGATGGTCCGCGCGGGCCTCCAGCCCTGCTGGAGCAATTGACCCAGCGCCCGCGCCTCCTCAAGCTCGGGGCTCGTGCCGGCGACCGGATCGTCGGCCCCGTTCACCCACGCGTCGTGATGGTTGCCGCGAATCACCCATTGGTCGGGATGCCGCGTTCCGGGGATGCGCGCGATTACGTCATACAGCGGCTTGCGATCCCAGTTGGACTGGACCGCCAGGTGCGCGGTAACGGCGCTGGGTCCGACCCTATACGTGAAAGGCAGCGCTCCTCGCCAGTTTTCCGGCGCCACCGGCCCCTGAAGCGCCTCCAGAAACGGCTTGGCGTCCGTGTAGGAGATTGGCAGCACGGGAATGCGGGTAATCACCTTCACCTGGTCCAGCGGGATCAGCTTGGCTCCGGGAACCGCGCCCTCGCCCGGCGTCTGCGGATCGCCCGGGTAGATCGGCATATCCATCACGCTGCCGCGCTGCACACCCTCCGCGGGCCGCATGCCGCCCTCCGGATACTGGCCGCCGTCATAGTAGCCGTCGTCGCGCGGATCCGAATAAATGATGCAACCCACCGCGCCGTGGTCGGCTGCGACCTTGGGCTTGATGCCCCGCCAGGTTTTCCCGTAGCGGGCGATCACAATCGCACCCCGGACCGAAACGCCGAGGCGCTCCAGTTGCTCGTAATCCTCCGGTGCGCCATAGTTGACGTAAACCAGCGGCGCCGTCACATCGCCGTCGTGCGAATAGGCATTGTAGGTGGGCAACTGCTCCTGTTTTTGCCCCGAGGTTGGATCGACGGCAAGCGTGGGCTCCTCCAGCTTCGCGGTGTATTTCGCCGGACCGTTCAATTCCAGCAGCCGGAGCTTCGGCGTGGGAACCAGAGCGTCGAACTGCTCGATCTGCGCCTCCAGGCCGTAGGACTTCAATTGGGCGAGCAGCCATTCCGCATTGTCCTTGTCGTACGGCGAGCCGGCATTGTGGGGACGCGCAGCCAAACGCTCCATCGTCCGCCGCAGCCGCTCGGGATCGGGCATCTCCCGAAATTTTCTCTCCCATTGTGCTTCCGTGGCTGAGGCCTCGACCGTGTAGCCGCGCAAGGGCTCGCCGGCATCCATGGCATGTGCGGTGAGTGCTGCGAAGACCAATATGGCGAAAAGCTGGCGCATGAAATTCCTCGATCCGTAGCATTGAAACGCGGCGAATATCGCACAGAGCAAAAGGAACAAGGGAGTGCGGCGCTCGCCGACGGACTCCCTTTCCGATCCGGCGGGCGCGGCGCGACGGGGCGGCCTCGCGCCCTGGAGCGTAGCCGGGCGGCGCCATTGAATATAGTTAGAAATATAATGCACGGACCAATTCCCGCAGCGCCGGCCCGCATCCGCATCGTCGGGGGCGGGCTCGCCGGCCCGGAGGCGGCTCTGGTCGCGGCCCGTCTCGGCTGTGCGGTGGAACTGTACGAAATGCGCGCGGTCATCGACGGCAGGTTGCGCTCCACGCCCGCTCACCGGACCCAGGACTTTGCCGAGCTGGTATGCTCCAACTCCCTCAAGTCCGAGAGCGAGAACAGCGCGCCCTGGCTGCTCAAGCAGGAGATGCGCATGGCCGGGTCGCCGCTGCTGGCCTGCGCGGACGCCAGCGCGGTCCCGGCCGGCCATGCCCTGGCGGTCGACCGCGCGGAGTTCTCACGCCGCGTGGAGGAGGCCATCGCCGCCCATCCCCGGATCGCCGTGCGCCGGGAAGAAGTCATGCGCCTGGATCCCGAGCAGCCGACGATTCTCGCCACCGGGCCGCTCACTTCGGATGCGCTTTGCCAGGAGATTGTGAGGCTCACCGGCAGCAGCCAGCTTGCCTTTTACGATTCCATCAGCCCCATTGTGGAGGCGGACTCCATCGACATGGAGCGGGCCTTTTTCGCCGCGCGTTACGGGAAAGGCACGGCCGACTACCTCAATTGCCCCATGAACAAGGAGGAATACGACCGCTTTTACGATGCCCTCATCGCCGCGGAAGGCGCCGAGAGCCGGAAGTGGGAACAACTCCCTTACTTCGAAGGCTGCCTGCCGATGGAGGAGCTGGCCCGCCGCGGGCGCGATACGCTGCGTTTCGGCCCGATGAAGCCGGTAGGCCTGCGCGACCCCCGCACAGGCAAGACTCCCTGGGCCGTGGTCCAACTGCGGGCGGAAAACGTGCGCGCGAACTCCTTCAATCTCGTCGGGCTGCAAAATCATTTGAAATACGGCGAGCAGGCGAGGATCTTCCGGCTGATTCCCGGGCTGGAGGAAGCGGTGTTCCTGCGTTTCGGCCAGATTCACCGGAATACATATGTCAATGCTCCGGAGCTGCTGACCGACCGGCTGAACCTGCGCCGGCATCCCAATCTCTGGATCGCGGGTCAGCTTTCGGGCGTGGAGGGATATACGGAGTCGATCGCCAGCGGGCTTCTGGCCGGTTTGTTCGCCGCAAGCGCGGTCAACGGGCGCGGGACTGAACCGGCGCCCCGCTGCACAGCCATGGGATCCCTGGTTCACTATCTTACCCAAGCCAGAACCAGGAACTTCCAGCCCGCAAACATCACCTTCGACCTGCTGCCGCCCCTGGAAGACGATCCATCGGCTCGAATCCGCGACAAGCGGGAGAGGCATCGCTTGCAGTGCCGCCGCGCGCTGGAGGCCTTTGCGGCCTGGCTCCGCAGCTTCCCGGGAATTACCATGGGAGGATGCGCCGGAGCAGTGGATCGCGGGCGCGAAAGGTCAGAGGCATGAGCGGAATCTCCAACGGCCGGCAGACGGCGCCCACCCGGGCCGTGGTGTGCCTCTCCGGTGGAATGGATTCCGCGGTTTGCGCGGCGCTGGCGGCCAGAGAGCATTGGATTTACGCCCTGCACTTCAGTTACGGCCAGCGCACGGAGGCTCGC
>JAJYZK010000409.1 GCA_021799945.1 Acidobacteriota bacterium | reverse complement strand
CCCACGGGCCGAATTCCACGGAAAACGGCCCCAAATCATCGGACACAGGAGGTCGCATGGACCCTCATCCCCCCGAAATCCTGCCTCCCGAGACAGGCCCTGCGTCGGCGTCTCCGGGAGTTGGCCTCCCGGCCAGCGCTCTGACCCTGCGCCCCTTCCGTGCCGATGACCCTTTATATGAGACCGCCCGCTCCGCCACCGAATTTATCAAGGCCGCCAAGGCGGACGCCACCCATCGGGCCTACGCGTCCGACTGGCGGGACTTCGAGGCCTGGTGCCGCGGGCATGGACTTTCCTTCCTCCCCGCGCAGCCGGAAACGGTGGCCCTCTACATCAGCGCCCTCGCCAAACCATCGAATGGGGACCAACCGCGCAAGCCGAGCACCCTCACCCGGCGCCTGACCGCGATCGCCGCCCGGCACAAGGCTGAGGGACTCGATTCTCCGGCCGCCATGCGGCACCCGCTGGTGGCCGACGCGTTGCATGGCATCCGCCGCACGCTGGGCACCGCGCCCGCCATGAAGAAACCGCTGACCCGGGAGAAGATCGTCCAGATGATTGCGTCCCTCGAAGGCCCGATCGCGGCCGCGCGCGACAAGGCGCTGCTGCTCGTGGGCTTTGCCGGCAGCCTGCGGCGCGCCGAGCTGGCGGCCTTGCAGGTGGAAGACATCCATCGCCACCGCAAAGGGATCACGATCGCCATCCCGCAGTCGAAGACCGACCAGGAAAAGAAGGGAAGGGAAGTGGAGGTCCTGTACGGGGTCCACGACCGCACCTGCCCTGTCCTGGCCCTCGACAACTGGTTGAAAATCGCTGGCATCACGCACGGCCACGTCCTGCGCCGGGTGGGGCGGCACGGCAACGTGGGCAAGTCGCTCGACAAGGACTCGATCGGACGCATTGTGAAGCGGCTGGTGGGCCGCGCCAAGATCGGCGACCCGGCGGACTACGGCGGGCACTCGCTGCGCGCCGGCTTCGTCACCGAGGCCTCGGCCAACGGGGCCACCGACCGGCAAATCATGAAACAGACCGGGCACAAGAGCGTGGCCATGGTGCATCGCTACGCCCGCGAGGACCAGGCCGACCGGCAGAGCGCGGAAAGCAAGCTGGGACTGTAACGTTCATGGAGGTCCGATGGAGATCTTTGAACTGAAGCCCTACCTCGAAGCCATGCTGATGGCTGCGGACCGTGCAGTGACGCTCGATGCCCTGGCCCAATCTCTGGAGGTCACCGAACCGGAAATCGACGCGGCGCTCCAGGAGTTCGAGGCGGACCTGCTGGCGGCCGACCGCGGCGTGCAGGTGCGGCGCCGGGGGCGCGGGGTGCGGCTGGAGATGAAGCCCCAGTATGCCGATCGCATCGGACGCCTGCTTCCGGAACGGAAGGAAAAGCCGTTGAGCGCCCAGGCCCTGGAAACCCTGGCCATTATCGCCCTGAAGCAGCCGGTCGCCTTGGGCGATGTCAATGCAATTCGCGGCATCGAGAGCGCGGGGACGGTGCAGACACTGCGGAATCGCAAGCTGATTGCGCGCGAGGCCCGCCTAGGTTCGCGGCGGGAGAAGCTCTGGCGGACGACGCAGATATTTCTGGACACCTTCGGTCTGGCCGATCTTGAGGAACTCTACCAGGCGGGCCGCATGGAAGAGGTCTTCGCGCCCGTCTACAGCGCCGAGCTGGAGGACGAGGCGGCCAAGGAGGAACTGCGGGATGCGGGAAAGGTCAAAAAAGATGGGGAAGGGAAGGACCTCGTTGCGGGACCCATCCATGCCTGATCCGCCCGTGCATCGGCGAATTCGATCGGACCCTGTCCCGTCGATGAGCGGCACGAAGGCAACACGAAAAAAATAGAAGCTCTTGGCTGGCCCCAACGCATCGCCTGTTCTGTCCATGTGGCTGGATTTGAGTATGCATAGTGGTCGAGACAATCAGCCACGGCAAGGCCGGTTGCTGGAAACGACGGCCTCGGCCACGAATCGGCAATGCGGCGATACTCTTCAAAATATTCGTTTCCGTGAGTAGGTAATGAAAGGCACGCAGAAAAGGCGCCACCGGGTAACGTATGTGTTACTCTCTTGAATATGATTGAACTTCTCGAATACCTCAATGCAGCGGGAGTTTCTCCCTTTGCAAAGTGGCGCGAGAAACTGGATACGAGGACACGGGCGCGGATTACAGTTGCGGTTCTCCGGCTAGAGGCTGGCAACTTTTCAGCGGTGAAAGGCGCGGGCGCGGGCATCTTCGAACTGCGGCTGGACTTCGGCCCTGGTTATCGGGTGTATTTCGGCAAAGACGGGGAGCAGTTGGTAATCTTGCTGGGCGGTGGAACTAAGAAGGGGCAACAGGCCGACATAGAGGCGGCTCAAACGCTCTGGCGGGAATACAAACGCGCAAAAGGGAAGCGAGGCAGCGATGGCAAACACACGTAAATTCAGCGACACTATCAAGGAAGACCTCAAAAACAATGCAGAGTTTCGCCGTGCCCTCCTGAGCGAGGCGGTGACCTGCATGGTTGCCGGAGATGTTGAGACAGGGAAAGCGGTACTGCGCGAGTATGTCAACGGAACGGTTGGCTTTCTCAAGCTCGGGGCAGTGCTTGGCCGTTCGCCGAAGAGCCTCATGCGCATGCTCGGCCCGGCTGGGAACCCTCAAGCGCGCAACCTCTTTGCGATGGTCGCCTATCTGCAAAAGATCGATGGTACTGTGCTTGAAATTCACGCAAGTAGTGCGGCTGCAGCATAGACATCCGAGAGATCTTGCGTCCTTGCGGGAAGTGGCTGGCTTTCTCTTTCGTGGGTCGGGACAAATATTCTGGATATCCGGCCCATTTCGCTCGGCCATTATGCACCAGAATTGAGCCCCAGCGGGGTAAATCTGGGTTGCGGCAGCTATCCCGCTTTGCACGAGTCAACTGAAGGGCAGGGACCGCCAGGGCAGACGCATCTTATTGCTCCGGCCCTTAAGAAGTGCTACGCGGCGGCATAGGTCACCTTTTTGTGGAGGAAATAACTCTGGACGCGCTGCGGTTGTTTCTGAATGCTGCGCAAGGCGCTCGATGC
>JAJYZK010000408.1 GCA_021799945.1 Acidobacteriota bacterium | reverse complement strand
CCTGGTATCCGGTTCAGCAGCTTGATGGCGGATTCGTGGAGGCAACCAAACAATTCGCCATCAATGTAAAGTTTCTGCCCACGACCAGGCCAAAGGGCGAGATACGCGTCTTGGTATGTCCCACGGAAAAGGTGACCGGCGCCAGCCTCACCGTCAGTCTCCAGGGGAAGCGCTTGAAAACCATCAAGGGGCTGTCCTTCGAACCGCTCGCGACACGGGCATTTTCTGTTCCAGTGGATGATATCGTCGCCGCCAGAGGCGGGACCGAGGTCGAAATCGTCGGGAGTTCGGGAGGCGTGCTGTTGCATTGGAGCGCAGACGAGCCTATCGATGGCAATCCGGATTTTGTCTCCAAGGTTGGAATCCCTCCCACACCACAAGTCTCCGATAAAGACCGCACCGTTGCGGCATTGTTTTTAGAGGGTGTGCAGCAGCAGAAGCGAGGCAATCAAGAGGATGCCCAGCATTTCTTCGATGAGACCCTGAAGCGCGATCCGAATTACATCCCTGTCCTGCGCACATTCGCCATGCAGCAGTATCGGGCGGCGAATTTTGTCCTGGCGGAAGGTTATATCGAGCGGGCGGTCCAGCAGGATGCCGCCGACCCGCAAACCCAATATCTGGCCGGAGTCATTTACCGCGCCGCAGGCCATTCGAACCGCGCCCAGGACGCATTCTGGACAGCCATTCGCTTGGGGAGACCGTCGCCCCAAGCGCTTGTGCAACTTGGGGAAATCGCGCTGGCCGGGAAGGACTATTCGGGCGCGGAACATTTGCTGCGCCAGGCCTTGAGTTTCAACCCGCAAGATGCGCTCGCACAGTGCGACCTCGTTGCCGCGTTGCGCCTCGGCCAAAACTTCTCCGAAGCCGCGAAGATGGCCGCCGACGCCGTAGATGCGATGCCCCTCTATCCTGTCGCCCTGGCGGAACAATGGAGAGCTGCCGAGGTGCGGGACGCCAATTCGAGCGCGGCCCGGTCGGCCCGGACAATGTGGGCGGATGGCGTTGGAGATCGGATGCAGAGTTATCTGGAAGCCGGTTCGTGGTATTGGAGACTCCACGACTGGACTTCGTCGGATTTCATCCTCGAAGCCGCGCTCCAACACCTTCCTTCCAAGCAGGTCTCGCCGATGGCGTACTACTATCTCGCCTCGAATGCGCGGCATGAAGGGCTTGCGCAACGCGCGGCGGAATATGACGCGAAAGCGCGCGCCGCCAAATATGACGGGATCTTCCCGAACCGACTTTCCGACGTCGCGGTCTTACAAGCCGCCCTGCTCAACGATCCAACGGACGTCCATGCGCAATACCTTCTGGGCATTTTCCTGTTTCAGCGCGGACGCTATGCGGAAGCGGCAAACTTGTGGTTGCAAGCCGAAGCCTCCGGATTGAAATATGCCGTGCTGGACCGCAATCTGGGCCTCGATGCGTGGCGGGTGAAGAAGGACCTCGGGCAGGCGGCGAACTTCTATGGGAAGGCCATTCAACTGGCGCCGCAACAATACCGGTACTACGTGGACCTGGATGAGATTTATGCCGAGGAGGGCGCCACGCAGGCGCGCGACAGGCTTTTTGCAGGCGCACCCCCCGAGATACTGGACCACGACCCTGCCCGAATGCGGTACATTTTGCTTCTCATAAACGAAGGGCGGTTCGACCAGGCAATGATTCTGCTGAAAGACCACCGCTTCAAGCCTTGGGAACAAGGGGAAAACGCGCATGACATATTCGTATTTGCGAATATTATGGAAGGACGCCAGGCATTGACAGCCAAAAAGTTCAAGCTGGCGCAGGCGGATTTTGAACGCGCATTTGAATACCCCCCAAACCTGGGAATTGGAAAACCGGACAAGCCGGACGATGCGGCTGCGCTCTACTGGCTGGGCGAAGCCATGAACGAGCAGGGAAACAGGGAAGCGGCGGACCGGAACTGGAGGCAACTTATCGACGAAGGGAGTGAGGAGCCATTGTCCCAGTATTATGCCGCGCTCGCGTTGGAGGGTCTGGGACAGGCCGAAAAAGCCGCTGACAGTATGACGCGGTTGGCGGACGTTCCTGCGGGCGAGCGGACGAGCGCAGAGGGTTATTATGTGGCGGGGTTGGCCGAACGGCGCCGGGAACGCTTGCAGCAAGCGACTGCATATTTCCGGAAGGCGCTGGAAATCAATCCTGCTTTATGGCAGGCGCAAATGGAGCTGAAATAGCAGAGAGGCGTTTCCGGCGCCGTGCGGGAGCGGGTATTGGAACTGGTCTCATAAGCCCACTTTTGCCGGTAACGCCGTGTATGAGACCCGCCATCGAGGCGGGGCTCATGCGGTCCATCGAAGCCGCTGAGCTATTTATGAGACCAGTTCCAGAGCTCCGCCCGCAGGCGCAATACGGGGCCAATCGGTGGGAAAGTTTGCGATACGCCGTCGGAAGCATCCCGAAGAGTTGCGAAAGTCTGATTAGGAGCGAGGGAAATGACACTGAATCGCAGGGACTTCATCGGCGCGATGATTGCGTCGGCCTCATGGGGAAAGCTGGGAGCATCGTCTGCCGCCGCGCTCTCCGCTTCATCCGCAGGACAAGGGAATTGGGTGCATCAGGGCATGATCGATGCGGGTGGCATGCATGAGCCGTACATCTTTATTGTGCGCCGCGGCGGTCAGCGCCTGGACGCGCGCCAGATCAGCGAGCAGGAGCAGAGCGGTGGACTGATTGAGCAGCTTCATAACCAGGGAGTCGAAGTCTTCCACACCCACCTCTACAAAGGTTTTGGAATGGCTGCGGAAAAAGAGGGGATGGAGGACACACGAAATGCAGTGGCCATCGCCCACCGTTATGGGATGAAGGTGGACACCTACATCCAATGGGGCTCCATGATGTACGAGACATTTTTTGCGGAGCAGCCGCGCGCGACGAGCTGGATTGAACGCGATGTTGCAGGGCTGCCCATTCTCATCACCTATGGCTACCAGCAATCGTTCCGTTACCTGCCATGTTTTACCAACCAGGAATACATCGAGTACCTGAAACAAGTTGTGCGATATGCGATCGTCGAGGTAAAAACGGACT
>JAJYZK010000407.1 GCA_021799945.1 Acidobacteriota bacterium | reverse complement strand
GTCAGTCCGGCCACCATGAACGACGCCTGGATCACGAATGGAATGTCCCGGTATGGGGAGTTGATGTATCTGGAGAACGTCGCCGGCCGGCAGGCCCTGCAATCCGCGGTCATGGATATCTCCGCCGGCGCGCTGGCCTACGACACCATTCCCCTGACCTCCGCCGGCCGGCTCGACGCCTTTACTCCGCAGTTTCAGTCCATGACCCTCGAAAAGGGCGCCATGGTCTTTCACATGCTCCGCTGGGAAATGGGAGACGACGCCTTTAAGAAGATGCTGCAGGCGATTCTCGCCCAGTTTTCCGAAAAACCGATCCGCAGCAGCGACGTGGAAAAAATCGCCGAGTCCGCCTCCCAGCTCCAGCTCACTCCCTTCTTCGCCCAGTGGCTCGATGGAACCGGAGCGCCGATGTTCACCAACAAATACTCGGTGTACCGGCTGGGCAACAACAAAGGCTTCCGCACCATCGGGGAAATCGGGCAGGATCTCGATCTCTTTAACATGCCGGTGGAGCTGCGCATCGAAACGGAAGGCAAGACGGAGAGCAGACGCGTGGATGTGGTGGGAACGGAATCGCAGTACGTGGTGGATACGTTTGGCCGCCCCCGCCATATCTCCATCGACGTGGACAACTGGGTGCTGAAAAACACGCCCGATCTGCAGGTTCGCGTGTCCATTCTGCGCGGCCAGCAACTGGCCGCGGAAGGCGACTATCCCGGGGCCCTGGCGGAATACCAGAGGGGCCTCACGTATAACCCCATCAGCTCCCTGGCCGACTACCGCATCGGCGAGATCCTGTTCACCCAGCGCAATTATCAAGCCGCGGCCAACGCCTATCGCGACGCGCTCCGCGGCGACGACGATCCGCGGTGGACGGAGGTCTGGAGCCATATCGCTCTGGGAAAAATCTTCGACGTCACCGGCCAGCGCGACCGCGCGGTGAACGAATACCGCCAGGCTATCCAGACCAACGACAATACGCAGGGCGCGGTGAACGAAGCGCGCCGGTATCTGCAGACGCCCTATCAGCGCCAGTCCGGCGACTGATTCCGGGTCAAGATTTCCTCGCTGATTCCCGCGCTCGTCCGCGAGGCGCCCGGCGCGGCAGGAGGAAAAGCCCTCCGCTGCGCGCGCTCCCGCCTCGGTCCGGGCGCCCTACCGGTTGGCGATGCTCATCTCCATTCGGGTGTCACGCGGAAAGACCACGTCGTGACCGCGCACCAGCCACCGTTTCGTGATCGACTGTCCTACGGCGTAATATGCAAAACCCTGGACGGCCACCGGATTCAAAAAAACCACGGAAAGGATGCGCGCCGCCAGTCCAAATCCATTGCTTTGCGCCAAGCCGGTGCCCTGGCCAGACGGGGGATCTACCGTGGCGTCTCCCGCCATGAGCCCCAGGGCAAGCGGCGCTGCAACTTTTCCCTTATCCGCATTGGCGTGGGCGCCGCCTTCGGAATCGACGGTGATGTTCTGTCCCTTCTGACCTTCCACGGCCGAAATCTGGGCGTGCACCCGTTCGAGCGCGCCGGAGGGCAGCTTGACCTGGCGGAAGGTGAAACGCAAAACCCCGTTGCGCCCCAGTACGCGGGCCGGTTTGGCTTCCGTGACCGAGCCCACCATCTGCGTTCCTTCCGGCAAAAGCACATGTTCCTTATCCGGGGCCAGATAGGGCTGCGTCAAGATGGCCTCCACCGGCGCATCTACCTTGCTGGTGGCCGAGCTGAGGGGTGTCGCCAGACGAGCGTCGATGGTTCCCGGCGGAATGCTTCCCTGGGGAGGCGTGAGCGGCAGTAAATGACTGGCCTGGGGGTCGGGCAGGGCGAGCGGCTGCGTCAGGTCGGCGTCATATTGGGTTCCGGGCCAGATGTCCTGAGGGTGATAGGGAAGCTGTCCGTAGAGGATCTGCCTTAGCCGGTCCGAGTGTCCTTGCGGATGCAACAGGCCTTCGATCATATGCTTCGTGGACTCGATTTTGGCGTGGAGGGCCTGCTTGGCCCTTTCGAGGTGCGAAGGTTTTTTCTGCACGGTACTCATTTTTATCAGTTTCGCCGTGCGCTCGGAGGCCGTGGCGCCGATCGGCAGACGCGCGCCGTCCGGTAATTGAATGGAATCAAATTGGAGCACTGGCTGATTGAGTGGGGTAAAGCCGCCATTGATCCACTCCCAGAGGCGCGCGTGGCCCGGCGCAGGCTTCAGACTGGAGATTTTCCCGTAGATCGGCGTATTGGCCGGCAGGACGACATGGTCCACCGAATACACGGGGTCGATGAGATGGCCCTCAACCGGTTGTCCGACGCGCATGCGATAGCGCTGGTCGATCTCGACGCGCAGCGGCAGGCCCGCCGCCAGGGTGGTGGTCGGCGTCACCGCCGGATGCGAGACGGAGGCCAGGGCGTCGGCGGTCGTTGCGGGCCGCTGCGTGGCCGATAAGGGAATGGCGCCCAGCAAAGCGCCAACACAAGCGAAGCGGAAATTTTTTTGCGAAATCACTGTGCCAGAGGGCCACCATACCCGGTTGGCTTACTCTTTTAAGAATACAGGCTCCTCGGCGTCGTGTCCCGTCCATCCCGGAAAGTCTGCGTCGGCGGGCAGGGGCTATCTCCCGCGCCGCTGCCCGTGGCGAGGCGAACCGCGGCCGGTTCGGAATCGCGTTTGGAGTGGACCTTCGCCCATGATTTCTGCCGCCGTTTCTGCTTCGGAGCGGCGCCCCGGACCGCGATTTCCCGCTCTTTTCCCCGCCCGCGGTGATCGGCGAGCGCCCAAGGCGGTAACCCGAGGGCCGCGCCGAGAGCCGCGCCAAAGGGGAGCGAGATGGCCAGGAACCGGCGCAGAATGCTGCGCCGGGTGGCGCCCAGGGCCAAGGGCAGCAGCGCCAGGCCCACGCCGCCCAGAAACGGATCCATCTGGTCGAGGATCCTGCCCATGCCGCGCTCGGCCTGGATGGCGTCGCATGCATGGAAGGCGTGGGGTGAAGCGGGATCAAAGCCATGCCGCCGGGCAACGATCCGATGCGCCTGCGCTCCTCGTCGATATCGTCGCTGCGACGGTTTCCATCCGCGACGCCGACCACTGCAAAGCG